>DASZZG010000242.1:0-2700 GCA_035543355.1 Solirubrobacteraceae bacterium
CGACGTTCGCGTAGTAGTCGATCACCTGCCCCTTCGTGAAGCCGGCGGCGGGATACAGCACCTTGTCCACGTTCGAGAGCGTCAGCTCGCGGCCCTCGATCTCGACCTTCAAGCTGCGGGCGGCGCGTCCGGATCGGCGCACCGCGGCGCGCAGGCGTTCGAGGTCATCGGAGGCGGCGGGCGGCGCGTCAGTGGGCTCGGCCTCGAAGACCGCGTCGCGCGGGTCGAGGTCGTCGCGCAGGCCCTTGTAGGAGGGCTGGCGCAGCGTCCGCGCGCGGGTCCACTCCGCGAAGGCGACCTCGGCGACGAGCTTCGGCTGCACGAAGATCGCGCTGCGCGGGGGCTGGCGCCCGGCAAACGGCGAGCTGTCGCTGCGCAACGGTTCGAGCAGGTCCTGAAGCCGCGCGAGCTCGGCCTCGCTGAAGCCGCTGCCCACGCGGCCGACGTAGACCAAGCGCCCGGCGTCGTCGCAGACGCCGGCGAGCAGCGCTCCGATCTTTCCCGAGCGCGCACCGGCGCCCGGCATCCAGCCGCCGATCACCACCTGGGTGCGACGGATGTTGCGGACCTTGACCCACGCCGGCGAGCGGCGCCCGGGCTCGTAACGCGAGTCGAGACGCTTGGCGACGACCCCCTCGATCCCGAGCTTGCGGGTGGCCGCAAGCATCGCCGCTCCGTCGGCGCGCTGCGGGGATGGCGTGCGCCAGGTGGGACCATCGAGTTGCAGCGATTCGAGCCGCGCGCGACGCTCGGTGTAGGGCTCCGGGCAGAGTGAGTGCCCATCGAGGAATGGGACATCGAACAGCATGTAGACGACGGGCAGCTCGGCGGCGATGCGGCGCACCGCCGCATCCGAACCGAGGTGCATCCGGCGCTGCAGACGTTCGAAGCTGGGGCGGCCGTCCTCGTCGAGCGCCACCACCTCGCCGTCGAGGATCGCCGTGCGCGTCCCGAGCGCGGCGCCCAGTCCGCGCAGCTCGGGATAGCGAGCCGAGATGTCGCGTCCGCTGCGGGCCCGCAATCGCACGCGCCCGCCCTCGATCAACGCAAGCACGCGCACCCCGTCCCACTTGACCTCGTAGGCCCACGCGCCGTCGTCACGGGGCAGAACGCCCGGAGAGGCGAGCATCGGCGCCAGCTGGTCCGGCAGCGGCTCGCGCCCCGCGTCCGCGGGCGGGTCCATGCGATGGATCATCCAGTTGGCCCCGTCGGTCTGGAACAGCGCGTAGCGCCCGCTGACGCGTTCGCCGTGGAGGGTGACGATCACCTCGTCGTCGCGGAACTTGTGCTCCTCGTACGTGCCCGAATCCCAGATCTGGACGGTCCCGGCGCCGTAGTTGCCGGCCGGGATCTCACCGGCGAAGTCGATGTAGTCGAGCGGGTGGTCCTCGACGTGCACCGCCAGGTGGTTGCGCTTGGGATCCTCCGGGATTCCCTTCGGCACCGCCCATGAGACGAGCACGCCGTCACGTTCGAGCCGCAGGTCCCAGTGCAGCGAGCGCGCCGCGTGCTGCTGGACGACGAAGCGTGGCTGCGCGCCGGCATGCACCGCGCTCGAGCGGGTCCCGGCGGGCTCCGGCGTCGCCGAGAGGTCGCGCTTGCTCTGGTATTTGCGCAGCGATCTGGCCATGGTGGGACCCGTGCGACGCTAACTTAGCCGGGTGAGCACCTCGATCCCCGGCGCGGCGCGCGCAAGCGCGCGCGTGTCGCACGACGGCCGCAGCGACGAAGTGGCGGTGGAAGAGCCACTCGAGATCCGCGTCGACGGCTCGGCGCTGGCCGTGACGATGCGCACGCCCGGCCACGACGAGGAGCTGGCGGCCGGCTTCCTCTACGGCGAGGGCCTGATCGCGCGGGCGCCGTCGATCGGGCCAACAAGCGACTTCGCGGCGAACACGGTCGAGGTAAGCGGCCCGCTGCTGCGCGACCCGGGCGAACGGCGCTTCTACACGACGTCATCGTGCGGCGTCTGCGGCAAGGGGGCGCTCGAGCAGGTGGCGGTGGACGCTGCGGTGCTGCCGCGGGGCCCCCGCGTCGCGCGCGCGCTGCTGGCGGACCTGCCGGAGCGCCTCGAGCAGCCCGGTTTCGCGCGCACCGGCGGACTGCACGCCACGGGTCTGTTCGACACCACGGGACGGCTGCTGCTGGTGCGCGAGGACGTCGGCCGTCACAACGCGATGGACAAGGTGGTGGGTCGCGCGCTGCTCGACGGCGAGCTGCCACTGCACGACCGCGTGCTCTGCGTCTCGGGCCGTTTGTCTTTCGAGCTGGTGCAAAAGGCGGCGGTCGCGGGCGCCCCGATCCTGGTCGGCGTCAGCGCGCCGACGTCGCTGGCGGTCAGCCTCGCCGCGGATCGCGGACTGACGCTCTGCGGTTTTGCGCGAGCGGGACGCATCAACGTCTATACCGCGCCAGAGCGGGTCGGCTAGAGCGCCGAACAAAATGAGCGCGAGCCTGGGGCGGTCGATGACCCAGCGGGACGGCGCCGGCGTGGATCCGGCGTAGCAGCGCTACGCGGGACGCCGCGACGGTGCCGTATCCGCGAAGAGTCATCGACCGTATCCAGGCCGCGACTCATTTTGAGAGACGCTCCTAGCGGCGCAGCCGGCGGCGGAGCCGCAACGCGTTGCCATCGCGCAAAGTGATCGCGGCTCGCACCGTGTGGCGGCGGCCGGGCCGGAGACCGATCACGGCTCTGAA
>DASZZG010000243.1:0-3614 GCA_035543355.1 Solirubrobacteraceae bacterium
ATCCCGTGTCGCGCAGCGCCGCAAACCAAGTCCGCCACCTCCGGACCGTGCGCCGCGGTGGTGACGCCGCCGTCGTGGATCGCCACGCCGCGATCACCACCGTGATCGCCAAGTAGTGTCGCCGCCCCAGAAACACCAGCGACGGCGGCGTCCGTCGGTGACGGCAACCATCTCGCGCACAGCACAGGCTCCTCCGTCGATCGAAGATCTCACCGGCAGCCCCGACCTCGCCGCCGCGGGGTTTGCGAGGGTAGTCGGCGCGGTCGAGCCGGCCACCGCAGTCCGGACAGCCAGTCGTCTTCACCGCCGCGGTGACGAGCGCGTCCTCCGCGTCGAGTAGATCGAAGAAGTTGATGTCGGGGATCCAGTCATGGGACAAGCCAAGGGCCTCGGTTGGGTGGAACCATCGAGACCAGCCCCCTCGGACGAAGTGAGCAACTTTTACGAGGGGGCTGTCCTATTTCCCCTCAACCAACGTGCTCAGAGTGGACCGCGGATCCACCAGGCATCGTGCTCGTGCTCAGTTAAGCGTGAGCGCGATGTTTGATGGCGTGTTCGGCACGATGATCGATGGACGCGAAGCTCGCGGCGCGTAGTCCGCGATCGCATCGCGCCGATCAGAAGGGCCAGTCGCTGCGCTCGCGTGCGAGGCGAGCGAGGACGCGGCGGCGAAATTCGTTCAGCGTGTCGCGGAGCATGTCGCACTCGCGGGCCAAAACGCGGGCGGTGGTGATCTCGTCGGTCTCGCCGGGAAAGAAGTCGCCCTCGATCTCGACGTGCTGAGCGCGGAGCGCGTTGGCGGCGACCGCCGCGGCGAGGTCGAGCAGGACCAGCGGGCCGAGCGCGGGCTCGACGTACAGGTCAGAGGGCGCGGGCAGCCGGACCTTCATCGCTTCTTCGATCCCGCCGCGACCTTGGGCCGACCGGCGGGCTGGAAGTGTTCGAGGAAGAGCTTCTCGTCGAGGCGCGGCAGATCGCGATCGACCGCGACCGAGAGCAGCTCGTCGGCGAGATTCATCAGCACGCGGTAGTTGCCGGCGGCGTGCTCGGCGAGCGTGGTCTTGAGTTCGGTCGTCATCAGCGTCGGCGCGCCCGCGGCGTCGAGCAAGTGATCGAGACACGCGCACAGCTCGTCGCGCGAGGCGTAGTCGAGGACGAGGCGACGGCGGATCCGACTGCCGAGCGGGAGCAGCTCGGGGCTGCGAAGTCGCTCCGGGAGCCGCGCGTCACCGCAGATCACGACGCAGAGGAGCTGTCGACTGTCGAGTTCCTTCGACGCCAGGACGCGGACCTCGTTGAGCACGGTGGAGAGCGTCTCTTGGGCCTCGTCGATGATGAGCACCGGACGGAGCAGGGTCTGCGCAATGTGTTCACTCCAGCGATTGCGCAGCGCCTTGAAGCCGGCCCAGCGGTTGTGCATGGCAAGCGGCACGGCGAAGACGTCGCCGAGTTCGCGGTAGAAGTCGCTGGTTCGGCTCTGCGGATGTTCGATCGTGCCGACGACGACATCGCGGAGGCCGCGCAAACGCTCGGCGAGCAGGCGTAGCGCGACGCTCTTGCCGGTCCCCGGATCGCCGGTGATCATCGCGAAGCCGCCGTCGGCGATCCCGATCTCGACGCGACGGAGAAACGCGTCGACCGCGGGGATCGTGAAGAGTGCCTCGACGGGGACGTCGGGGCGAAACGGGTTGAATTTGAGACCGTAGAGCGTCTGGAGCTTGGGATGGGTCATGGTTCCTTGTCGGGGTGATCGGCATCGGTGACATCGCGATCGTCGTCGACGCCAAGCTCGGCGATCGCGGAGGCCAGCTCGTCCTTGGGCAGGTACGCGGGCGGCAAACCGGTGGCGGCGTAGTCGGCCATCAGCCGACGGAGCAGCGGCGCGATCCCCACGGACGGCGGCGGCTCGTCGATGGCCGTCGTGAGCGACACGACGCGACGCTGGCCGTCGGCGTTGCGCGCCTTGTCGAGCGGCAAGATCACCGCGAGGTGCGATCCGGATCGCGGGTCGACGAGATCGACCGCGGACAGGTCCCATCGCGCGATGCGCACCGTGACGCGCCCGAGCGCCCGGTAGCGCCACGGCAGTTCGAAGCGGATGCCGCTGACGGTGAAGGTGCCATCGCTGCGGCGGATCGCGCGCGTGGTCTCGACGCGGAAGGCGCGGCGAAGGTCGTCGGACGACGGGCTCGGGCGCACGACGCTCGGCTCGGCGAGCGCGCGTTCGAGTGGCGCGCATCCGATCTCGTCGTGTCGTTTGCGTTGGTACTCGCCTTCGACCCACGCCTGCGTCGCGGTGTTGAGCAAGGCGAGCGTCAGTTCGGCTTGTCCTTCGAGCATCGGCAGCAAGCGGCCTTCGACCTGTGCCCAGAAGATTTCTTGCTTGGCGTTCTGTTCCGGACTGTACGGCAGCGTCGTGTGGTGCACGACGCCGAGGCGCGCGAGCCCTTCGGTCGTCTCGCCCGCGATCATCGGCGAGCCGTTGTCGGTGAGCAGCGCGCGCGGCAGCCCACGCTTGGCGATCGCCTGCGAGAGGCCGTGAATGAAGTCCGCGGCGTTCTCGTCGTCGAGATACCACTGGAGGTGGCAGCACAGCCGCGAGCGATCATCGAGGACGCCGAGCAAGACCGGCGTCGTCCACTCGCCGGCCGCGGTCAGGACCTTGCGCGAGCCGTCGTGAAAATCGGCGTGCCACAGCGCGTGGACGTGGCTGACCTCGAAGCTCCGCGTCTCGCGCTGCTCGTGGACGTCCGCGGCGAGCCGCCGCTTCTTGCGGTGGCGCAGCCAGCCGCGGTGCTTCATGTACCGACGCGTCGTCGTGTAGCACGGCGGCGGGCCGATCTCCGGACGCTCGCGGATCAGCGCGATCAGGTTGTCGTGGTGAAGTTGGAAGGTCCACCCAGGGTGCGCCTTGTATTGCGCCTCCAACTCCACGGCGAGCCTCGCCGACATCGACGAATACGTGCCGGCGTGTGACGGCACCTTGCGCGCGAGCACCGCGACCGGATCCGCGGCGTCCTTCGCCGCGTAATACCAGCGCTCGATCGTCGACACCGAGTAGCGCTTTGCCTCTCCGGTCGTCGGATGCTGATAGGTCTTCGCGGCCAGCTCGGCGATCTGCGCGGCGAGTTCGCCGTGCTCGGGCGGGGCCGCCATCAGCGGGCCGATGATCGAAAATCGCAGGTTCGCCCAGCGCCGCGTCACCAATGGGTCGCGCTTGCTACCGGTGGTCATGCTCCACGAGCACCCTACGGACCGGTCCGGATGATCACGAGCGCCAAGCTCTGCGTGGCCTCCTTCGTCCCCCGAGAAATGCGCTCATCCCGGCGCCCGCCACGAGGTGATGATCCGAAGCGTCGCGGCCAACGCGCCGGCCAGCGGTCGGTTCGGGATCAGCCGGTCGATGATCGCGGCCGGCAGAAGTTCCACCGGCTCGATCGGCGGCCACAGCCGACCTCGCTGCACGGTCCACCATCCCGTGTCGCGCAGCGCCGCAAACCAAGTCCGCCACCTCCGGACCGTGCGCCGCGGTGGTGACGCCGCCGTCGTGGATCGCCACGCCGCGATCACCACCGTGATCGCCAAGTAGTGTCGCCGCCCCAGAAACACCAGCG
>DASZZG010000244.1:0-5869 GCA_035543355.1 Solirubrobacteraceae bacterium
AGTCCACTATGTGCTGAAACCACACACCCCCGCCCGCATAGCAGCGAACGACGGCGGTAGTGTGCGGACATGGAGCAGCGAACGCTGGGGCGAACAGGTGTCCACGTGAGTCCGCTTTGCCTCGGCGCGATGATGTTCGGCGCTTGGGGAGAGCCCGACCATGACGCGGGGATCCGCATCATTCACCGGGCGCTGGATGCCGGCATCAACTTCATCGACACCGCCGACGTGTATTCGGGCGGGGAGTCCGAGGAGATCGTCGGCAAGGCGCTCAGCGGGGGGCGGCGCGAAAACGTCGTGCTCGCGACAAAGTTCCACGGCGCGATGGGCGAGGATCCCAACCAGGCGGGCAACTCGCGCCGCTGGATCATCAGCGAGGTCGAAGCTTCGCTACAGCGCCTGCAGACCGACTGGATCGACCTCTACCAGGTGCATCGCTGGGACCCCTGGACCGATCACGAAGAGACGCTCGGCGCCCTCACTGATCTGGTGGCCCAAGGAAAGGTGCGCTACATCGGCTCGTCGACCTACCCCGCGGCCGAGATCGTCAAGGCCCAGTGGGTCGCGAATGACCGGCGCCTTCAGCGTTACGTGTGCGAGCAGCCGCCGTATTCGATCCTCGCTCGCGGCATCGAGGCTGACGTGCTGCCGGCCTGCCGGGACTTCGGGATGGGTGTGATCGCGTGGAGTCCGCTCGCGGGTGGCTGGTTGTCGGGGCGGTGGCGCAAGGGCGCCGAGGATCTGACGTCTCGACGGTCCGCGATGATCCCGCAGCGGTACGACCTCTCGATTCCGGCCAACCAGGCCAAGCTCGAGGCCGCCGACGCGCTCGCGCGACTGGCGGACGAGGCGGGCGTCTCGTTGATCCATCTGGCGCTGGCGTTCGTCATCCGCCATCCGGCCGTGACGGCGGCGATCATCGGGCCGCGGACGATTGAGCAGCTCGAGTCGCAGCTCGGCGCGGCGGATGTCCAACTCGACACCGAGCTGCTGGACAGGATTGACGAGGTCGTGGCGCCTGGGACGACCGTGAACCCGACGGACGCCGGCTGGACCAACCCTGCGCTGGCGGCGGCAGCCCGCCGTAGGTAGTACTGGAGGCGAGCGAAGCTACTTCGGCGGCAGTGTCTTGGCGAAGCTGATGCCGCGCTTGACCCACCCGGCGAGTTCGCGTTTGGTCTTCAATCCCTCAGGCGCGATCGTGATCCACCCGTCCATCGTGCGCCCGCCCATCTGCATCAGCGCAACGTGGGGGCGCGCGAGGAATGCGTCGGTGTCGGCCGGGTCGATGCGAACCAGTAGTCCACCGTTGCGCGAGGCGCTCACGGACATGTTGCCGTGCAGCAGAAACGCGAGGCCACCGAACATCCACTTCTCGGTGATCGCGTCCTCGTCGGCGAGTAGTTCGCGAAGGCGGTTTGCAAGCTCCTCGTCGTAGGCCATGGGGTCGCCCGAGCCTAGCGCGGCGCGGGCTAAACTGGCGGGCCCAGCCGGTAGAGGCTGCGCTGGGGGACTGGTGTAACGGTCAACATGGGGGTCTCCAAAACCCTTGCTCGAGGTTCGATTCCTCGGTCCCCCGCTCGTCCTGTCCAGGGCGCTAGTCGCGCGGCAGCGCCAACCGGGTCTCTGCCTCGCGGCCGCGCAGCGTCACGGACTCCCCAAGGCGCCAGCAATCGCGCTCGACCACGGCTGCGCCGGCCAGCGCAGCCTCCGACGCGAGGACGCGCCCCGGCGTGCTCTTCGCCAGTTCGCTCAGGCGCGCGGCCTCGTTGATCGGGTCGCCGATCACCGTGTACTCGAAGCGTTCGGACGCGCCGACGTTGCCCGCCACGGCGTTCCCAGCGGACACGCCGATCGCCGCCTTCAGTTCGAGCACCTCGCGCTCCAGGCGCCCGGAAAGCTCGCGTGCGCTGGCGAGCGCCGCGGCGCGGGGCTCTTGATCGGCGACCGGCGCGCCGAACACGCACAGCGCCGCGTCGCCTTCGAACTTGTTGATCGCGCCGCCGTGCTTGCGCACGACGTCGACGACGATCTCGAAGAAGCGATTGAGCAGGCCGACGACCTCCTGCGGCGGTCGCCGGGCCGCCAGCGTCGTGGACCCGATCACGTCGACGAACAGCGCCGCCACGTCGCGCGTCTCGCCCTCGAGCGCGACGCCGCGGTCGAGCGCGTCGCGCGCCACCTCGCGCCCGACGTGCCTGCCGAAGAGGTCGCGCAGCTGCTCGCGCTCACGCAGCCCGGCGACCATCTCGTTGAACCCGGCCTGCACGAGCCCGACCTCGCTGCCGTCATAGATCGGCAGCTCGACCTCGTTGTCGCCGGCGCGGACGCGATCGAGCGCCCGGCGAATCGCGCTCAGCGGGTCGGCGATCGATTGGGCTGCGAAGAACACCGCCAGCAGCCCGAGCACGAGTCCGGCGATCCCCAGGTAGAGCACCGCTGTGGCGAGTCGCCGGCCGCTGATCGTCTGGTCCGTCAGGACGTGCAGGGCGATCAATGTGATCGCCGCCAGCGGCACACCGGCGCCCAGCGTCCAGGCGAGCACCATGCGCACCGCGACCCCCGGCAATACGGGATGCAGCGGTGGATGGCCGGCGAGCGAGCGTGCCGTGACGGAGCGCATCAGTCGCTCGGAGACGAAGTACGCGATCGCACAGGTGACGATCCCGCCCAGCAGCGCGCTCACCCCCGACGTCAACGCCAGGCGCCGGGAAGCGGGCGCGTTGAGCGCGACGAAGACCACGCCCGCCAGCGCCCACATGGTGGCGTTGACGACCAGCAGGCTCAGCGGAGCGCGCAGCGCAACCTCACGGTCTCGCCCGGTCGGGGCCTCGCCGCTGAGGAACCACTTGGCGGGCCCGGCGAAGCGCCGGCGAGACCACAGCGTGCCCGTCAGCATCGAGAACGGCATGAAGATCGCCAGCCCGATTGCGTTGCGCGAAAGCAGACGATCCGATGCGCCGTGAAAGCCCAGCGGCGCCGGCAGCACGAAGACGACGAACGCGGTGACGGCGGTCGCGCCGGCGAGGTTCGCGCCCAGCATGGCAAGCGTCATCAAGCGCGTTGTCCGCGCGACGATCGCCTGGCGCTCGGCGCTCCTGTTCTCGGTCACGGGCGAGACGCTACCCGCAGGCCTACACTGCCCGCCCCTCGATCGCAGCGATCGCCGCACCCCACTCTTCGCTGCGGCGCAATCGCCGACCGGTGTACAGGACTGACCACGCGAGCAATGCGAGCAGGAATGGGGCGTCGCTGAGCGCGGCCACGAGCAGGTAGTTGCCGGTGCTGAGGGTGAGCAGGGCGATCAGGCGCACCCCTCCACGGAGCAGGAAGTACACCCCCCATACTGCCGTTACGCGGCGAAAGACGCTGGTGAAGGAGTGGGACTCCCGCATCGCCTCCGGGAACTCGTAGATCTCGCGCGCGAACGCAGCCGCGAGCGGTCGTCTCAGCACGAGCGAGCCGAGCGTGATCGAGCCGAGCAGCGCGTCGAGAGCAATCTCCTGGCCGAGATAGACGGTCGTATCGCGGGAGATCAGCCCGACGATCGCGCGGATGAGTACCAGCCCGAGCGCGACGCGTACGACGATCGCCGGGCGCCCGCTACGACGCTCGTGGCGGTAGACGAGCAGGCCAAAGAGCGTTGCCAGCGTGATACCTGCGATCAGCCCGATCAGCTTCCAGCCGACGTAGAACGCCGCGATCGGACCGGCGCCGTCGCGCACCAAACGCGGGCCCGTCCGTCGCAGGATTGCCCGTGCGGCGACGGGCTGAAGCGGCGTCGGCGAAGGCTCGGGCGGATTGGTCTCGGATGGCACGGTGGCGTAGTCCGCAGCCAGTATGCCGCCGCGCCGCCGCGGCGCGTCCGCTACGGTCAGTGCCGTAGAGAGGGATCCTGCCCCGGCGCGGCGCCGGCTGGCCGGCGTGGCCGTCGCGACGCTGGCGCTGCTCGCGTCCGCCTGGCCCGTGGCCGACGTATCAGCCGATGCGGGCTCGCTCTACCAGGGCTCCGGACAGCGCCCGGGGCCCGACATCCTCTACCAGTCGCCGAAGCGCCGCAATTGCAGAACACGGGTGTCTGGCAGGCGCCGCCGATCCTCGTCTCCGGCGCGAGCGCCTACCGCAACGGCGAGTTCGTCTACCAGGACTTCCTCTACGACGATCACGGTGCGCGCGGGGCCCAGCGCGACCCGGGCGACGCGCGCCAGGCCCCCGGCGGCGACTCCACGTCCGGCGACATCTTCGCGCAGCCGAACGGCACCTACACCTATCTGACCGACCCGGTCTACGCCTCCAACGCCGCCGATCTGGTCGAGTTGCGCGTCAAGCCGCTCGCCGATGCGACCGCCCTGCGGATCACGCTGAACACACTCCAGGACGCCCGTCTCGTCGCCACTACGATCGCCATCGGCGGCAGTGCCGGTGCGCCCCGCGCCTATCCGCACGGCGCCAACGTGCAGGGCCCCGCGGCGATGTTCCTGACGGTGCACGGGACCACGGCCGAGCTCGTCGACGCTGTCAGCGGGATGGCTGTGAACCCCGGCGGCCCTCAGCCTTCGGTCAGCGTCGATTCCACCCGGCGGCAGATACAGGTGCTGATTCCCCATGCCGATTGGGACCCGACGGGGCAGACGGTTCGACTCGCCGCCGGCATCGGTCTCTGGGAGGGCGCGAACAGCCGCTACCTGATACCGCAGTTCGCTGCCGATGCGACGCATCCGGGCGGGTCCGGCGGTGCGCTGAACCCGGCCGCATTCTTCAACGTCGCCTTCCGCTACGACGAGCCCCCTCCCAAGATTCAGGACGGGAGCGCAATCGGCAACGCCTCCTGGTGGCGCGACCGCGCGCAGGGCGCCGCGCTCGCCGCCGGCGACATGACGCCCTTCTTCGCCAGCGTCGACTTCGCCAAGCTGGCGGCCGGCGCGAACGACGACATGCCCGGACAGCACGGCGGCGTCCCGCAGACGGGGCCGATGGATCGCATCCTCGTGAGCCACTTCGAAACGGCTCAGGGCACGGACTACTCGAGCAAGTGCGCGAGCACCGTTTCGTGCAAGGGCGAATTGCGCGGCCGTCTACAGCCCTACGCGATCTACATTCCGTCCAAGCCGCCGCCGGCGAGCGGCTACGGCCTGACCCTGCTGCTGCACTCGCTTTCGGCCAGCTACAACCAGTTCCTCGGCAGCGCCAACCAGTCGCAGTTCGGCGAGCGCGGCACGGGCTCGATCGTGATCACGCCGTCGGGCCGCGGGCTCGACGGCTGGTACTACGACTACGCCGGCGCCGACACGTTCGAGGTTTGGGCCGACGTCGCCTCCCGCTACAAGCTCGATCCCAGCTACACCGCGATCGCGGGTTATTCGATGGGCGGCTACGGCACGTACAAGTTCGCGACGCAGTATCCCGATCTATTCGCCAAGGCGCAGCCGACGGTCGGCCCGCCCGGCCTCGGCATCAAGCAGCCACCAGCCGATCCGACTGGCGGCGTGCAGTCGGACACGTTCAGGCAGCTCGCGTCGCTTCGCAACGTCCCCTTCCTGATCTGGGACGAGGTTAGCGACGAGCTGGTGCCCTACGCCGGCACTGTGGCCCAGGCGCAGGGCTTCGACGCGCTCGGCTACCGCTACGAGTTCGACAGCTTCCTGGTCGGCGATCACCTGACGCTCGCGATCAACGACCAGTACCAGCCGGCGGCCGACTTCCTCGGCGCCGACAAGGTGGACCGCGACCCCGCCCACGTGACGTACGTCTACAACCCGACGATGGACTTCCCCGATGTCGGCACGACCGCCGATCACGCCTACTGGCTCTCGCAGATTAAGCTGCGAGACGGGTCGGGAAGCGCACCGCTCGGCAAGGTCGATGTCCG
>DASZZG010000245.1:0-2369 GCA_035543355.1 Solirubrobacteraceae bacterium
CAGATTTCACCAGGTCGTAGTCGCCATCTTCAGTGAACATGACCATTCCAGGTCTGATCGAGGCGGCCGGAGCAAACGGGAGTGAACTCGCGCTGACCGGGCCGGCGCGATTGGCGCCCATACGAGCGGTGCAGCGCACCGAAACGTCCAGCACCGATGAGATGCGATCGACGACGCCGAAGAGGGCCTGCATGTCCTTTGACGCGGTTTCGTAGCGCCACCCGCGCGAGCCGTGCCGCGCCGGCCGAACGCTCAACCCCAGGCGCTCGAGCGCTTCCCTTCCGGCGTCGTCGTAGCCGAACAGCGCAATCCGATGCAGCGGCGTCTTACCCCGGGGCTCGCCGCACAGCGTCAGCGTCAGACAACGGCGGCGGACGACAGGTCGGCCTTCGCGACCGGTGTAGCTCTGCGACTGAAAATGGGGGTGGAAAAAGCTGAGCCCTTCATCGGCAGCGTCGGCGTGCTCAGCCCGAACTCGTTGCGACACGCCGACCACCGGCTTCACTTGACAGTTGGTGTAGGTCCGCGACGTTCCCACGCGGTAACCCATTCCACGCTTGAGCATCACATAGGTCATGTGAAGCTGGGGCGTGCGGCCGAGCTGGTATCCCGCAAAATGGATGTGCTCGGGAGTGCTGACGATGCGCCTGCCACTCTCGGTCGTGATCGCGATGCCCTGGTCGCGCTGCGAGCGATGCACGGCCAGCACGCGGGCAGGACGGAAATCGCCGCTCCCGTGGCCTGACAAGACCTCGTCGCCGACCCGGATCCGCTCGATCGGCGTGGTCGAGCCGTCGGCCATCGTCACCGGAGTTCCCTCGACGAGGCATTGGTCGTCATCACCGACCACCGCGAGGTTGCGGTGGCCGCTGTCGCCGTCGCGGCCGGCGGCGAGCAGCTGTAGCCAGCGATACTGGGCGTGGTTGGTGTCCTGGTACTCATCGACCAGGACGTTGCTGAAGGCCGTGGAATAGCGGTCGCGGACCTCCTCGAACAGCTCCAGCACGTTGACGGCGCGCACCAGCAGGTCGTCGAAGTCGAGCGCGTTGAAGCGGTGAAGCTCGCGCTCGTAGAGCTCGTAGACGTCGGCGACCGTCTGCTCGAAGAATGACGAGACGAGCTCGCGGTAGTCATCGGCTGCGCGCAGCTGGTTCTTCGCCGCGGAGATCTGCGTGCCGATCGCCGCCGGAGTGAAGCGCTTGGGGTCGATCGACAGCTCGTCGAGGCAACGCTTGATCAGGCGGCGTGAATCGGCCTGGTCGTAGATCGAGAACGTCTTCGTGTATCCGAGGCGCGGCGCCTCGGATCGCAGCATGCGCGCGCACGCGGCGTGGAAGGTCATCACCCACATCGCGCGCGTGCGCCGTCCCACCAGCAGCTCGACCCGCTCGCGCATCTCCTGGGCGGCCTTGTTGGTGAAGGTGATCGCGAGGATCTCATCGGGGCGTGCGGCGCCCGTGTGCACGAGGTAGGCGATGCGGTGGGTGAGGACGCGCGTCTTACCCGAGCCCGCTCCCGCGAGGATCAGCAGCGGGCCTTCGCCGTGCATCACAGCGTCGCGCTGGGGCGGGTTGAGGCCCTCTAGTAGGACATCGATGTCCTTGCCGGATTCAGCGGACATGGACGCCCAACCGTAGCGTGGGCTCCGGCTATGCTCGCGGCGCTCGATGGCCGTCGTCGACGAGATCCGCAGCGCCTGCGCGTGGGTCGCACAACGGTCCCGTCACGTGCGGGTGGCGCACCACGCAATCGACGGCTACGCACGCGAGCTGGCGGCCCGGCGGACCGTGCCCACGCTCGATCCCGAGCTGCACCTGATCGAAGGCTCGCGCGAGCAGCGCGCCGCGTTCACGTTGACGCTCGACGCGATCAACTTCGGCTCGGGGTGGTTCCCGCAGCTGCGCAAGCGACCTGGCCGCTCGGGCTATGCGACGGTCGCGCTGGCGCTGCGCCAGCGCTTTGCCGTTCACGGGCCGTGGAGCGCCGAAGAGCTCGCGGCGATCGGCCGCGACGACGTCGCCGCGACCTTCGGCCAGGACGCCAACCACGAGCTCGTCGGGCTGTGGACGACCGCGCTGCGCCAGCTGGGCGCGACGCTCGAGAGACGATACGCCGGCAGCTGGTGCGCTCCGGTCGACGACGCCCAGGGCTCCGCCGTCGCGCTGGTCGAGTCGCTGGCGACTTCGGCGGGATTCGAGGACGTCTCCACATATGAGGGCAGGGCGGTGCCGCTGTACAAGCGCGCGCAACTCGCCGCAGCCGATCTCCAGCTCGCCGGCGTCGCCGAGTTCGCTGACGTCGATCGACTGACGATCTTCGCCGACAACGTCGTCCCCCACGTGCTGCGACTCGACGGCGTGCTCAACTTC
>DASZZG010000246.1:0-5435 GCA_035543355.1 Solirubrobacteraceae bacterium
TGGCCGAAGGTACCAGCGAAACGACGCGCATCAGGCGGGAATATGGCAGAGCTCCTCTCAGACCAGGCGATAGCCGACCAGCTCGAGCGCAGCCAATGGAAGCGCGAGGGCGACGAGATCGTGCGCGAGCTCAAGTTCGACGACTTCGCGGGCGCGATGGCGTTCGCCAACCGCGTCGCCGACGCGGCCGAGCAGGCCAACCACCACCCTGACATCCTCGTGCACTCCTGGAACAGGGTTCGCCTGACGCTCACCAATCACTCCGCCGGGGGCCTCACCTCCGCGGACTTCGCCCTCGCCGCGAGGGTCGACGAGCTCGTCTGACCCCTGGTCGCGACGGGCGGTTGGACTGGTACCTTTCGACGCGTCGGCCGATGAACGACGCTGACCCCTCTCGAAGTAGCACCGCGGGGCCCTCGCCATGACCGGCTGGGAACTGCTCGCGGTCGTCCTGCTGGTTGCTCTCAACGCGTTCTTCGTGATGGCCGAGTACGCGCTCGTCAGGTCGCGGCGCCCCGCGCTCGAGACCCTGGAGGAGGAGGGCGCGCGCGGTGCCCGGCTTGCACTCGTCCAGGTCGATCACATCAGCGAGTACATCTCCGCCTGCCAGGTCGGGATCACGATGAGCTCGATCGGCATCGGGGCGCTCGGCGAGCCGACCGTTGCACACGTCCTACGCCCGGCCCTCGGAGGTCCGCTCAGCCACGCTCTCGCGGTGGCCCTGGCGGTGGCGCTCGCCTACCTGATCATCACGAGCGTCCACATCGTGATCGGCGAGATCGTGCCGAAGATCTACGCGATCGACCACGCCGAGACGCTCGCACGACGCCTGGCGCGCCCGCTGCAGTGGTTTCGCGTGGCCTTTCACCCCTTCATCGTCGTTCTCACAGGCGTCTCGAACCGCATTCTGCGCCTAGTCGGTGTGGATCCCGAGCAGCTGGCCGCGCACGGCAGTGGCTCCGAGGAGCTCAAGCGCCTGATCGCGGAGTCCTACGCCGGCGGCGAACTGGACGAGGGCGAGGCGGGGATGCTGCGCGGGGTGTTCCACCTGCACGAGCAGGAGGCGCGTCAGGTGATGACGCCGATCCCGGCGGTGGTCACGGTCGACGTCTCCGAGGATGTGGAGGCGGCGCTGCGCCGCTGCATCTCCGCGGGCCACACGAGGCTGATCGCCACCGAGGAGTTCAATCCCGACCGCGTGTGCGGCATCGTGCACATCAACTCACTCGCGCGCCTGCTGATGACCGACGGCCCGGAAGCGAAGATCGAGGGCCTGGTGCGCGACGCGCCGATCATCCCGGAGACCAAGCCGCTCGACGACCTGCTCGCGGACCTTCAGCGGCAGCGCTCCGCGATGGCCGTGGTGGTGGACGAGTACGGGCGCACCGCCGGCATCGTGACCGTCGAGGACATCATCGAGGAGGTGGTCGGCGAGATCGACGACGAGACCGACCCGGCCGGCGGCGCGGTGAGGCAGCTGGCCAACGGCGACTGGTTCGTACGCGGCCACGTTGCGATCACCGACCTGCTCGACTACGGCCTCGAGCTGCCGATCGACACCGACGCCTACAACTCGGTCGGCGGCCTCGTCTTCGCGACGCTCGGGCGCCTGCCCAAGCGCGGCGACACGATCAGCGCGAACGGCTACTCGATCCGCGTCGAGTCGGTGCGCGACAACCGAGTCGAGGCCGTGCGAATACGCGAGCGCCGCGAGAGCGCGATGGCGGCGCACGCAAGTGACGAATCGCGCTAGGCTCGTGCCGGCCGGCACAACCATTCAGGGTCTCGCCGACGGTTGAGGAGGAGAGAAAAGCGAACGGCCCGCATGTGGGTGCGGGCCGTTCGTGCTTGGGAGGAGGATGCGGCTATGTGGGTGCGTCGAGAGTGAGAATGCACCGCCCGCCTAAAGCGGATTTCAAGGGCGCCTAACAGTTTTCATAGGTATGGAATCCGCGCCCGCTCTTGCGCCCGAGGGCGCCACTCGCCACGCGCTCGCGCACACTGTCGGGCACGGGCTCGCCGATCGCCCCGCCGATCGCTGCGGCCACGTCGAGCCCGACGAGGTCGAGCACCGCCAGGGGACCCATCCGATGGCCGGCGCCAAGGGTCATGCACGCGTCGACATCGTGCGCGGTCATCCCGGTCTGCTCGACCAGCCGCGCCGCGCCGAAGAGGTAGGGAAAGAGCAGCGCGTTGACGACGAAGCCGGGACGGTCGGGCACCTCGATCGCGGTCTTCTCCAGCAGCTCGCACAAGGCGCGTGCACGCTCACGCGTGCTGTCGCGCGCCTGCGGCGGCAACGCCAACTCAACCAGGTCCATCTTGTCCACCGGATTGAAGACGTGCAGGCCGACGAAGCGCTCGGGCCTGCCGCTGGCCTGCGCGAGCCGTGCCACCGAGAGCGACGACGTGGTAGTCGCGAGAATCGCGTCCTCGGCGAGAACGCCGTGCAGCGCCGTCAGCAGCAGCGCCTTGGATCGCTCGTCCTCGGCGATCGCCTCGACGACGAACGAGCAGCCGGCAAGCGCCTCCGGCTCGACCTCGATGCGAACTCGGGTGGTGTCCGCAAGGCGCTCACTCGCTCGCTGGGCGCCGGCGGGAGAACGCACGAGCATCACGACGTCTGTGTGGCCCGCAGCGACGCCGGCGAGCCCGCAGGCAATCGCGCCACCGCCGGCGATCCCGAGGCGTTCCTGCACGGTCGCTCCTTTGGTTGACTCGCCAGTCAATCGGTACAGTACGTGATCTGCATCCACGCGCGCCGCCGTGCGATGCGCGCTCTCGCCAATCGCTTTCGCCCCGACGGAGGGTCCCAGAATGCCCCAGCAATCAGGCCGCGAGGTAGTAATCGTCGAGGCTGTTCGCACGCCGATCGGACGTGGCCACCCCGAGAAGGGGTACTACAAGGACACGCACCCCAACGCGCTGTTGGCCAAGTGCTACACGGAGCTGATCGACCGCGCTGGCATCGATGCGTCCGAGGTCGAGGACGTGATCACCGGCTGCGTGCAGCAGATCGGCGAGCAGGCTCTCAACATCGGACGTAACGCCTGGCTGCAGGCCGGTCTGCCGATGGAGACGCCGGCCACGACCGTCGATCGCCAATGCGGCTCGGCCCAGCAGGCCGTCAACTTCGGTGCGGCGCAGATTGCCGCCGGTGTCCACGATGTCGTCATCGGCTCCGGCGTCGAGCACATGGGCCACCTGCCATTCAGCGTCGGCTTCGAGACGCAGGGCAAGTACGGCCAGGCGTTCTCGCCCGAGCTGCTCGAGCGTTACAACCTGATTCCACAGGGGCTCAGCGCCGAGATGATCGCCGACAAGTGGGAGATTCCACGCTCCGAGCTCGATGAGCTCGCCGTGCGCTCGCACCGGCTCGCGCACCAGGCAACCGAGGAGGGCCGCTTCGAGCGCGAGATCGTTCCCTTCCAGGTCAACGGCTCGACGTACGAGACCGACCAGGGCATCCGGCCCGACACGAGCCTCGAGGTGCTGTCGCAGCTCAAGCCGGCCTTCAAGGAGGACGGCAAGATCACGGCGGGCAACTCGTCGCAGGTATCCGACGGGGCGGCCGCGGTGCTGATGATGACGGCCGACAAGGCCAAGCAGCTGGGCCTCCAGCCGCGGGCGCGGATCGTCGACCAGACGACCGTCGGCGTCGACCCGGTGATCATGCTGACCGGCCCGATCCCGGCGACCAAGCGGCTGCTCGAGCGTGGCGGCATGAAGATCGGCGACATCGACCTCGTCGAGATCAACGAGGCGTTCGCTCCGGTGATCGCGGCCTGGCGTCGCGAGCTCGAGCCCGACATGGACCGTGTCAACGTCAACGGCGGCGCGATGGCGCTCGGCCACCCGCTGGGCTCCACCGGCGCGCGGCTGATCACGACGCTGTTGCACGAGCTTGAGCGCTCCGACAAGGAGACCGGGCTCGTGACGATGTGCTGCGGCGGCGGGCTGGGCACGGGCACGCTGATCCAGCGGATTTAGCTGAGCAGGCTGTAGCCGTCCGCCCCGGTGAACAGCCGGGCGCGGGCGGCGCCGCCCGCCGGCAGCTCGAGCACATGCGCTGCCGCCTTGCAGCGCGCGAGGCGACGGGGTACAACGGCGCGGTCGATGCGGATCGCGCGGCCTGCGTGGTCCAGCCACACAAGATCGATCGCACAGCGCATGAGGAACGTGTGGATGCAACGCGTGCGAGGGAGCAGCAGCGCCACGTCATCGGGCAACTCGTGCAGCAACGCCAGTCCGAGCAGACGCGCGCGGAAGGACTCGGCGCGATAGACGAAGGGCCTCGCCGCGCCGCCGGGAGGAGAGTGCCGGCAGCGGGCGAGGCGGCGCGCGAGCGGCGTGTCCCTCCGGCCGGCCCGCATGTACTCCCTAGAGCGCGGGAGCACGGGATTCGCCCCCCTGGCTTAGAGGCCGCCTCAGAACCCCCCGCGCACGTCTGGCGGCGGCGGATCTGCGCGGTGCCATGTCCTCGGTCGGCGCAACAGCGTTGCTGTTGTCGCCTCCCTGCGTCCTCGCACCGCTTGATCCGGCGCTCGCCAGCCGCACACGCGGAGTTCTGAGACAACCTCTTAGTCGGGCTGTTCGGGCGCGGCTGCGGCGGCGCCGGCCTCGAGCCGCGCCACCAGCTCGTCGAGCCGCAGCTCCTGCAAGCCACTGCCGACAGCCTCGAGCTCGGCGGCGCAGAACTCGACGAGCCGGCGGCCCTCGGCGCAGAGGTCGAGCGTCTCGCGCAGCCCGGCCTCACCCGAGTCGAGCCGGCGGATGATCTGCTCGATTCGCTCGGAGGCGCTTTCGTAGGTGTGCTGTTCGGCGTTCATCGCTGATCCTGCACGTCTGCATCGACACTGCCGTCGGCAAAGCGCAACTTCAGCAGCCGCGCACGACGGGCTGCGGCGGCAGACGTTATGAGCGCGCCATCGGCGCTTTCCACGAGCGCGTAGCCACGCTCGAGCGTGGCCTCGGGGTCGCGGCCGGCGAGCGCCAGGCGAAGTCGCTCGAGATCGCGGGCACGCGTGGTGGAGGCGCCCTCCGCCCCGTGGCGCAGCGCCCCCGCCGCCGTCCGCAGGCCGCCAAGGCGCCGCTTGCCCTGTAGCGACGCCGCGCTCGCCTTGCGCGCCACCACCAGCGCGTGTCGCGCGGTAAGCGCAGCGTGTTCGTCGATGCCGCGCCGGGTGCTTGCACGCAGCTCCCGCAGCTGCTGGTGAAGCCGGGTGCGGTGGCGCTGCAGATGCTCGTTCGGTGCGCGCTCGAGCCGGCGCAGCACGCGTGCGCGGTCGATCACGGCGCGGTTGCCCGCGACAGCCAGCCGGTTCGAGAAGGCAAGCAGGCCCGCTCGCGCTGCGCCGCAATCGATTGGCACCGCTGCCTCCGCGGCATGCGTCGGAGTCGAGCAGCTCACGGCGGCCACGTCGTCGAGCAGCGTG
>DASZZG010000247.1:0-3746 GCA_035543355.1 Solirubrobacteraceae bacterium
AAGCCCTCCCGTAGCGCGAAACCGTCCCGCAGCGCCAAGCAGGCGACCCGAGCCAAGCGGCCAAGCGCCCCAACCGGCCCGAAACGCCGATCGACGGCCGAGCCGACGCAGGTACGGTCGCCCAGGCCGAGCGCGGCGACAACCCGCGCCCGCCGTTCCGAGCCTCGCGCAACGCCGACGCGGCCGCATGCCGAGGGGCCGAGCGGGCTCGCGGCGACCGCCGTCGAGGCGGCCGGCGAATTGGCGCGGCTGGGCTTGACGATCGGCGAGCAGCTGGTCAAGGCGGGGCTCCGCCGCCTCCCTCCTCGCTAGCGGAGGCTCCGTCGCGCAAGCTGGCGCCCACGCTTGCGCAGCGTGTCTATACTGCCGCGCTCCAGCCGAACCGTCGTGCGTCAGGCGCACGCCGGGCGGGGGACCCATTGCGAGCCGCAAGCTCGCTGGGGCGAATCGGATCGCTTGGTCCGTAGCGCCACCTGGCGCGAGCCCGACAGCTAACCCCGTAGGCCGGCGAGACGAAAGGATGCCGGTGCGACGCACGGTTGCCATGTCGGTCAGCGCGCTCGTCTTGGGTGCGCCGCTGGTCTTCCCGGCGCTCGGGTCCGCTTCGGGATCCGGTGGAGTGGGCGCGCCGCCGGCGGGCGGGTCCGGCTCGAGCTCGGGCCCGGCCACCGCTGACCCAGGGGCGCTTCCGGCGCCGCCGCCACCCGCTCCCGGCGGCGTCTCGCTCGCAACGGCGCCCGGCACGCTGCTGGGCGAGCCACTCGCCATCCGCGGCGCCGTCGCACCGGCCGACAGCCGTCGCGCAGTGTCGATCGAACGCCAGCAGACGGACGGCAGCTGGCAGCAGGTCGCTTCGGCGCAACCCGACTCGCACGGAGACTTCCAAACGACCTGGGTCCCCGACCAACCCGGCCGCGTCCACTTGCGCTCCGCGCTGGCCTCGTCCGGCCAGAGCGCTTCGCTTGCCGCTGTCGATCCGGCAGCGCAGGCGCAGCCAACGGTCTATGCGCCCGCAAACGCCACCTGGTACGGACCCGGGTTCTACGGCAAGCGGACCGCGTGCGGACAGCGGCTGACCCGTGCCACGATGGGCGTGGCGCACCTCACGCTTTCCTGCGGCACGCCGGTCGAGATCTACTACCACGGCGTGACGGTCACCGTGCCGGTGATCGATCGCGGCCCGTACAACCCGAAGGCGAGCTTCGACCTCACCAGCGCCACAGCGAAGGCGCTGGGCGCGGACGGGGTTGCCCGGATCGGCACCTTCCTGCCGAACAGCCCGCTGAAGAAGAGCAAGCGCGTCCGCCGAGCTCACCGCTGAGTCACCGCACGCGGGCAGCTGCCGCGCGATGATTGGCAGATGAGCTCCGGGCTGCTCTCGATAGCGGAGGCGCGCGCGCGGATCGCCGAGGCGGTGGCGCCGCTGGACGTCGACTCCGTCGCACTCGACGACGCCTGCGGTCGCGTGCTCGGGGAGGAGATCGTCGCCGAGCACGACGTGCCGCCATTCGACAACTCGGCGATGGACGGCTTCGCCGTGAGAGCCGGCAGCGGCGGCAGGCTGCTGCTGGTCGACGAGTCGCGCGCGGGCCGCGGCGCCGCCGTCACGCTGGGGCCCGAAGAGGCGATTCGGATCTCGACCGGCGCACCGTTGCCCGCCGGGGCGGATGCCGTCGTGCCGATCGAGCGGGCCAGCGTCGAGGGCGACATGGTGGCGCTCGACGCCCCCGCCGAGCCGGGCGCCAACGTTCGCCGCGCCGGCGAGGACATGCCGGCGGGCACCGTCGTCGTGACGGCCGGGACCCCGCTCGGGCCCGCCGAGCTGGCGGCGATCGCCGCTGCCGGGCGCGGGACGGTCAGCTGCGGGCGGCGGCCACGGGTCGCCGTGCTCGTAACGGGCGACGAGCTCGTGCCTGCGGGCGCGCGGCTCGGCGAAGGACAGATCCACAACACCAACGAGCCGGCGCTCGCCGCGCTGACGAGAGCAGCCGGTGCCGAGCTGGTGCTGCGCCGCCACGTCGGCGATGACGCCGACCAAACGCGCGCGGCGATTTCGGCGGCCCTCGAAGTCGCCGACGTCATCGCCGTGTCGGGTGGCGTTTCGGTCGGTCCGCACGATCACGTGAAGTCGTCGCTGATCGAGCTCGGCGTCGAACAGCGCTTCTGGGGCGTCGCGCTCAAGCCCGGCAAGCCGACCTGGTTCGGCGCCCGCGGCCGCCAACTTGCGTTCGGACTGCCCGGTAACCCCGTGTCGGCGTTCGTCTGCTTTGCCCTCTTCGTCCGGCCCGCGCTGCGCGCGCTGCAGGGAGCGGCGTTCGAGCCGCGGCGCGGTATTGCGCGCCTCGACACCAGCGTGCAGCGCTCGCGTGACCGCGAGCAGGCGCTGCGCGTGACGCTCGATGCGCGCGCCGACGGACTGTTCGCGCGCCCGACCGGCGCGCAGGGCTCGCACGTCATCACTTCGCTGCTGGGCGCCGACGCGCTCGCAATGATCGCCGCCGGCGACGGCCAGGCGGCGCGTGGGGACGAGATCGAGATCGAGCTGCTGTGAGCCTCGCAGCGATCCTCGCCGTGCTCGCCGCGGCGGTGGGCGCCGCCTTCGCGCTGGCGCGGGTCCTGCGCAGGCGGCCCGTGGCCACCGCCGTGATCGTCGACCCCGCGAAGGGCACTGTGATCGACGACTCTGGCGCTTTCCGGTCGGTTCAGGCCGCCGATCTGACGCTGCCCGAGGAGGAGCTGGAGCGGATCTGGAACCCCGAGCATCTCGAGCGCCTCGCGCGCACGTATTGGCGCTTCCTGAGCCGCGTGACGCTCGGTCTGGTCCACGTCAGCTACGGCGAGTCGGAGCGCTGCATCGTCTTCCTGCGCCGCCCGTTGGTGCTGCTGCGCTTCAAGGCGCCCGAATACGAGCTCGACGACGACCGCGGCTTGGTGCGCTGGCGGATCGAGGACGGCGTGCTCGTCTCGCGGCGAGGGAAGGGTGGCGACGGCTACCTCGAGATCGAGGTTCGTCGCCGGCCCTCGCCGCAGCCGGGCTACGCCGTCGCGCACGTCAAGATCGAGGTCGCCAACTTCTATCCCGCGATCGCGGCGGGTTTCTCACGGCCGGTCTACAAGGCCACGCAGTCGACGCTCCACGTGCTGGTCACGCACAGCTTCCTGCGCTCGCTCGCACGGCTGGACCTGGCGCGATCGCGCGTCGGCCGCCTTGCCAGCAGCGATCCGCCGGCGGGCGACGGCGGCAGCCCGCCCGCCGAGGCCCGCCGACAGGTCGGCTCTCGTTAAGCCTGGCCGGGAGCGAGCGCGCCGAGGATCGTGTGCAGCTTTGCCCGCCGGTGCCGCGCAGAGACCCGCCGCACGGTGCCCGAACTCGAGCGCATCACAAGCGAATCGGTAGTCGCAGAGCCGGCGCTGCGGTAGTGCACGCCGCTGAGCATGTCGCCGTCGGTGACGCCGGTGGCGGAAAAGAAACAGTTGTCGCCGGTGACGAGGTCGTTGCAGCCGAGCACCCGCTCGAGATCGTAGCCGGCGTCCACCGCGCGCCGGCGCTCGTCGTCGTTGCGCGGCCACAGCCGGCCGAGCATCTCGCCGCCGATGCACTTGATCGCGGCCGCCGAGATGACTCCCTCGGGCGTCCCCCCAATGCCCCAGAGCAGGTCGACCGGGGTGTCTTCGGAAACGGCGAGCAGCGCTGCGGAGACATCGCCGTCGATGATCAGGCGCACGCGCGCCCCGGCCTCACGAAT
>DASZZG010000248.1:0-14031 GCA_035543355.1 Solirubrobacteraceae bacterium
CGCGGAATCCTCACATCCGAAGGCGGCAAGGCGTCACACGCGGCGCTCGTCGCCCGCGGCATGGGCCGGCCATGCGTGTGTGGAGCGTCCGCGCTCGAGATCGACGTCGACAGGGGCACGATCGAGGTCGACGGGACGACGATATCGGCGGGCGAGATGATCGCGATCGATGGCAGCGCGGGAACGATCACGCTCGACGACGTCCCGCTGATCCGCGCGGGGCTGAGCGAGCAGTTCGAAACGGTGCTCGGCTGGGCCGACGAGTTCCGGCGCCTCGGCGTGCGCGCTAACGCGGACGCACCCGAGGACGCGCGCCGCGCACGCCGTCTCGGCGCCGAGGGGATCGGGCTCTGCCGTACCGAGCACATGTTCATGGCGCCGGACCGGGTGGCGAAGATGCGCGCGATGATCCTCGCCGACTCCGAGGAGCATCGCCGCGCCCCGCTCGCCGAGCTGATGCCGCTTCAGCAGCGCGACTTCGAGGGGCTGTTCGAGGCGATGGAGGGCCTGCCGGTGACGATCCGCCTGCTCGATCCTCCGCTGCACGAGTTCCTGCCGAAGCTCGCCGACGTCGAGCGCGACCTCGAGCGCGCCCGTGTGGAATGCAGCGACGCCGTCGAGGAACTCGAGCGCGTGGTGGAGCGCGTGCGCGCGCTGGAGGAGACCAACCCGATGCTCGGTACACGCGGCTGCCGGCTGGGGATCCTGTCGCCTGAGATCTACGAGATGCAGGTGCGCGCGATCATGCGCGCCGCCCGCGCGGTGCGCGAGCGCGCGGGAGTGGCTCCTCATCTCGAGGTGATGATTCCGCTCGTCGACTACGAGCAGGAGCTCGAGCTGATGCGGGCGCTGGTCGTTGGCACGGCCTCCGACGAGGGCATGACAGAGGGTGAGGACTACTCGGTGGGGACGATGATCGAGCTTCCGCGGGCCTGCCTGGTGGCGGACCGGATAGCCGCCCATGCCGACTTCTTCTCGTTCGGCACCAACGACCTCACCCAGACGGGGCTGGGGTTCTCGCGCGACGACGTCGAGGGCAAGTTCCTCGCTCGCTACCTGGAGCGACGGATAGTCGACCGCTCACCGTTCGAGACGATCGACGAGCCGGGCGTGGGTCAGCTCGTGCGGATGGGCGCCTGGCTGGGCCGCAGCGCCAAGCCCGGGCTGAAGCTGGGGGTCTGCGGCGAGCACGGGGGCGACCCCACCTCGGTGCGGTTCTTCCACGACTCGGGGATCGACTACGTCTCGTGTTCGCCCTACCGCGTGCCGATCGCGCGTGTCGCCGCGGCTCAGGCGGCGGTCGCCGAACGATCCGGCTAGCGGCTCGCGCGTGTAAACGGAGCCCGCCTGACGGGTATTTTCTAGGGTCTATGGCTGCGGTAGGCACTATCACGACGCCGGTCGTTGGGGCTCGCCTGCGCGAGGCGCTGGCGGCAACCGGCATCGCCGGAAGCATCGCGGCCGGCTACGCGCTCGCGGCCGATGCGGCAGCTGCGCCGTCGTTCGCGGTCCCCTGGAGCCACCGCGGGTTCTTTCCGGGATGGCTTTCCGGCCCGCTGCACGGCCTCGGCGCCCAACTCGACGCGCCGCGCTTCACCGTGATCATGCTAGTGCTGCTGGCGTGCTGCCTGCTGACGATGGCGAACGCCGGCGCCGTGCGGCCAAAGGTCGCGATCGGCGGGATCGTCGTGATGCACGTGATCTTCCTGCTGGCGCCGCCGCTGCTGCTGGCCGATGTCTTCAACTACATCGACTATGCGCGCCTCGGCGCGGTGCACGGGCTCAACCCGTACCTGCACACGCCGTCCCAGGCGCCCTACGACTCGATTCACCACCTCGTCACGTGGCGCCACCTCACCACCCCGTACGGGCCATTGTTCACGCTGGGCAGTTACGTGCTGGCGCCGCTCAGCGTCCCCGCGGCCATGTGGGTGGTCAAGGCCGCGGTAGCACTCGCCAGCCTTGGCTGTGTCGCGATGATCTGGCGCCTCGCGCGCCTGCTCGGCCGCCCTCCGGTGCCCGCGATCATGTTGTACGGGCTCAATCCGCTGGTGCTTGTCCACGCCGTGGGTGGCGCTCACAATGACGTCTTCGCGCTCTTGGTGGTGCTCGTAGGCGTGCAGTTCGTGCTGCGCGAACGCGAAGGGCGGGCGGCGGGAATGATGGTCGCCGCGGCCGCGATCAAGGCCTCGTTTGGCCTGGCTTTGCCCTTCCTGATCGCCGGGTCCAGTCGCCGGCTGCGCGCGGCCGGAGGCGCGCTCGTGGGGGCGGCGATCGTTGGCATCGTTGCGCTGATCGCGTTTGGCAGCGGCACGTCTGCGGCGTTCGAAGGCTTCGGCGCGCAGGGGCACTTCGTCTCGCCATTGAGCGTGCCCGGCCAGTGGGCGGTCCAGGTGCTGCACCAGCCGATCATCACTCAGGACGTCGTCGACGGCGCGCGCTACGCGTTCGTGGCGATAACGCTCGGCTTCCTGATCCGCACCTGGCGGGGCGGCGATTGGATCGATGGCACAGGCTGGGCGCTTATGGCGCTGATCCTGGCGCTGACCTGGGTGATGCCCTGGTACATCATCTGGGTGCTGCCGTTCGCCGCCCTCAGCGCGAACCGCAACCTGCGCAACGCATCGCTCGCGCTGTTCGTCTTCCTGCTGCTCATTCGCCTGCCGGTCACGGGGTTCTAGTCACTAGCAGCGGTTGAGCCGTACGGCTGCGCCGGTGCAGCGGTAGCGCACGCTGGCGGTATCGAGGCCATGGGTCGGTATGCGGTAGCTGCCGCCGATTGCCGGGTGAGCAGACTTTGGCGCGACGATCACCGCGCACAGCCGATAGGCGTAGCGGGGGCTGTCGCGCCGTAAGCCGCAGGCGGTGTCGAAGCGCGACGAGGTCATGACGTGCGGCTCCCCGGGGATCGTGCGCCCCGACCGGACCGATGCGAGCCAGCGCGTCAAGAGCGTTTGGTCACGAGCTACGCGGTGCACGTGATTGACGCCGCCGTTGAGGTCCGCGATCGCGGCGACCACGAGCAGCATTCCGATCGCTAGTGCAAGCGCGTCGATCGGACGCGGCCTGAAAGACCTTCCCGGCGAGCTTCGTGTCATAGCGAGAGCCGGAATTGCGATCACGCCAGCAGGGGTGCGAGCCCGTGGAAGATGAACAGCCCCTCGACCAAGAGCGTCGCTGCGACCAAGCGCCGGTCCTGAGTGATTGCGGCAAACGGCAGCGCCCAGAGCGTGTACCAGGCGACCAGCCAGGTCGCTGTCCCGGCGAGCGCCAGCAGCGCCCAGCCGGTCGCCGTGATCCAGCTCATCCCGCGCCACGTCGCGCGCACGAGGGCGATCAAGGCGCCCGCCAGCAGCACGTGCATCAGCAGCTGAAAGTTCGCCCCGTTGGCGTTGACGCCGACCAGGCGGGCGACCTCGCTCGGCAAGCTCTCGGCCGTCACGCCGCTCTGGATGTCATTGAGCACCGAGAAGGGGGAGAAGATGCTGCCGCCGAAGGCGATCAGGCCCACGGCGATCGTCGCGGCCGCGGCGCCCAGCGCCCCCGCCGCCACGCGGGCGCGTCGCACGCGCGCGGCGAGCATGAGAGGCAGCATCACCAGCCCCGAGACCTTGATCGCAGCGGCCGCGACCACCGCTGCGCCGGCTCGCGCCTCGCGCTGCGACAGCGCAAGCGCGACCGCGCCCAGCATCGCCGCGAGCATGATCAGGTCGTTGTGGCCCCCGCCCACCGCGTAGATGAGCAGCAGCGGGTTGAGTCCCACCAGAGCGACCGCGACCGAAGGCGAGCCGCCGAGACGTTGCGCGCAGCGCCCAGCGAGCGCGACGCACACGAGGCTCGCGACGGCGGCGAGCAGCTTCAGCGACCACAGCGTTGCGGGCAGGCCGAGCAGGGCGAGTCCGTAGGTCGGCAGCGTGAACAGCGGACCGTAGACCGAGGGGGTGTACCGCCACAGGTGACCCACGTAGACGAACGCCTCGTCGTGGCGGAAGCTCCCGGGACCGTGGGCGTAAGGGTTGATCCCGTGCAGCGCTCCCAGCCGCGCGTAGTCGGCGTAGGAGAAGATGTCCGTCGACAGCAGCGGCGGGGCGAGCAGGAAGACGGCGTGAAGCACGACGACCGCAAAGACCACGCGCCGCGCCGGCAGCGCGCGCACGCAGGCGAGCGCAACCGCGTAGGCAAGCGTCATCGCCACAAGCAACGCCTCGAAGCGGCCCAGGCCGGGAGTGGGCGCCAGGCCGGCGAACGCCCCCGCCAACCAGTCCGGAAGGCGGTGACCGGAGGGCACGACGAGCGACCTGCCACCGGCGGCCTGGATCGCGATCGCCGTCCCGCTGACGAGCATCGCCAGCAGCGCCGCCGTGCCAAGCGGCGCCGCCAGGCTGCGCGCGCGCAGCGCTGCGGGAAGGGTCCAGTGACCCGCGGACGGGCGCGGCAGCGTCAGCTCATCTGTTACGTGGCTTGCGTCCATCGTCAACGGCCGGTCGCCCAACGGGGACGTGCAATCTATCCGCGCACCACGAAGTCGAACCGGGCGGCCCAGCCCGAGCCGGCTTTCGCGAGCGGCAGCAGCAACTTGACCGCGAACAGCGGGTCCGTCCGATTGCGCGGCTCGTTGGGGAAATACAGCTGGGTGGTCAGCACCTTGCCGCCGGGCGGCGCCACCTTGACGTGGAGGTGGCGCGTCCGGCCCGGGTAGAGGCCGGGGAGGATCGTCGCGAGCTTGTAGCGCCCACGCGCGTCCGTGTACTCGTGCCCGCGCAGGCGGAAGCCGCGCTGGTCGTAGTGTCCGCGCGTGTCGGCCTGCCAGAACTGGAGCAGCGCGTGGGCGATCGGCCTGCAGTCGCTCGTCAGCACCGACCCGCTGATCGTCAGCGGCTGGCCGGAGAGCCCGGGCTCAGTAAGGCGCTCGCGCTGCGGCGAGCCCGGCTTGTAGAACGGCCCCTCGACCGCGGCTGGCGTCAGTTGGCCCGCTCTGCACGCCGGCGCCGACGCTGTGGATGGCGATTTCGGGGCGGACGGAGAGCCGCGCCGCGATCCACCGCCGCCGCACCCGATGGGCGCCAGCGACAGTGCGAACGTAAGCACGGCCGCGGCGAGCCACCTGTGCGAGACGTAGCGAGCGAGCAGCGTCATTTCCTACAGGTTCCCATTCCCGCGGCGACGCTTGTCCCGCGGCAGCGCGCCACCGTTGGACTGTGCCAGCATCCCGCGCCGTGCCACAGCCGATCGCATCATCGTGACGCCCTCCGGCGCCGACCCTGCCGGCGCCACGGTATGGGTGGTCATCCCGACCTACAACGAGGCCGCCAACCTCGTCCCGATCGTGACCGGCGCGCTCGAGGCCCTGCGCTCGGGGGCACACTCGGACTATCGCGTGCTGGTAGTCGACGACGACTCGCCGGACGGCACCGGAGAGCTGGCCCAGGAGCTCGCCGACCGATCGGAACACGTCGAGGTGCTGCACCGACCTGCCAAGGACGGTCTTGGCCAGGCCTACCTCGCGGGGTTCGCCAAGGCGCTCGCGGGCGGGGCTCAACTGGTGCTCGAGATGGACGCCGACTTCTCGCACGACCCCGCGGACATCCCACGGTTGATCGCTGCCACGGGGGAGGCGGACCTCGCGCTGGGCTCACGCTACGTCGCCGGCGGCAGGGTCGAGCAGTGGGGCGCGCTGCGCCGCTTCGTCTCGCGCGGGGGCACGCTCTACGCGCGTGCGGTGCTGGGTGTGGCCGTCCGCGACCTGACCGGTGGTTTCAAGTGTTTCCGGCGCGAGCTGCTCGAAGCGCTCGACCTGGAGACGGTGCGCTCTCAGGGCTATACCTTCCAGATCGAGCTCACACACCGGGCGCTCGAGCGGGGCTTTCGCGTGGTCGAGATCCCGATCGTGTTTCGCGACCGGCGCGCCGGTGAGAGCAAGATGTCGGCGCGGATCGCGCTCGAGGCGGCCTATCTCGTGCCGCGGATCCGGCGCGACGGCCGCAGATGAGCCGGCGCACCACCGCGCGCGGCAGGCCGGCGTGACCTGATCCGCCCGGGCTGAGACAATCGTTGCAATGGCCTCCACAACGACAGGCAAGGAGGTCGCGAATGGCTTCGCGGCCCGTATGCAGGCGCGCGAAGCGGCTTTCCTGTCGCCGCTGGCGACGCCTTCCTACCCTGCGCGGCGGGCGCGAGCTGAGCCCGACTGCGCGGTGCGCACTCCCTTCCAGCGCGATCGCGACCGGATCGTGCACTGCAAGGCCTTCAGGCGCCTCAAGCACAAGACGCAGGTCTTCGTCGCCCCGCGCGGCGATCACTACCGCACCAGGCTGACGCACACGCTCGAGGTCACCCAGGTCTCGCGCACGGTCGCGCGAGCGCTTGCGCTCAACGAGGACCTCGTTGAGGCAATTGGGCTGGGGCACGATCTCGGGCACCCGCCCTTCGGTCACATCGGCGAGCAGGCGCTCGACGCATGCCTGAGCGAGCGCTTCGGTGTCCGCTTCCATCACAACGAGCACTCGCTGCGGGTCGTCGACCGGCTCGAGCGCGACGGTCGGGGCCTGAACCTCTGCGAGCCGGTGCGCGACGGCATCCTCTGCCACTCCGGACGCGCCCCGGAGCCGGCGACCTTGGAGGGCGCGATCGTCCGGCTGGTCGACCGCATCGCCTACATCAACCACGACATCGACGATGCGCTGCGCGCGGGCGTCCTCGCGCTCGACGAGCTCCCCGCCGCCGAGATCTCCGTGCTCGGCCCGAGCGGCTCGCGCCGCATCGACACGCTCGTGCACGACCTCGTCGAACACTCGTCGGCCGCCGGGGAGATCGTGCAAGGGGAGGAGGTGGGCGCTGCGATGGCGCGCCTGCGCGCGTTCATGTTCGAGAGCGTCTACATGGGCGAGCACGCCCGGCGCGAACACGCGAAGATCGAGCTCGTGCTGCGCACCCTCTTCGAGCACTACTGCGAACGGCCCCAGCTGCTTGCATCGGCCGAGCCGGACGCGCCGCTGAGCGACCGTGTGACCGACTACCTGGCGGGGATGACCGACCGCTACTGCATCCACGCGTTCGAGGCGCTTGCCGTCCCGCGGGCAGACTGATGCCTCGCTACACGGACGATTCGAAGGAACGCGCGCGCGACGCGGTCGACATGGTCGCGCTGGTCTCGGCGCGCACCGAGCTGCGGCGCGCCGGGGCCAATCGCTTCACCGGACTCTGCCCATTCCACGAGGAGCGCACGCCGTCCTTCGGGATCGACCCGGTGAAGAAGGTCTACCACTGCTTTGGCTGCGGGGCGTCGGGCGATGTCTTCAGCTTCGTCATGGAAACGGAGGGCGCCGACTTCACAGGGGCGCTGGAGCTCGTAGCCGACCGCGCCGGCGTGACGCTCGAGCCGGTGGTCGACGACCCGCAGGCCGAGGCGCGCAGGCGGACGCGCGACCGTCTGATGGAGCTACTCGACCGCGCCGCCGGCTTCTACGAGCGCTTCTTCTGGGAGTCGCCCGAAGCCGCGGCCGCGCGCGACTACCTGGCCGGCCGCGGATTGTCGGAAGAGGTGCTGCGCCAGTTCCGCGTCGGCTACGCGCCGAGCGCCTGGGACAAGCTGTTCACGCGCTCGCGCAGCGCCGGATTCTCCGACGAGGAGTTGCACGGCGCGGGCCTGGCGCAGCGGTCGCGCCAGCGCGACGCCATCTACGACCGCTTTCGCGCACGGATCATGTTCCCGCTCGCCGACCGGCGCGGGCGGGTGGTCGGCTTCGGCGCGCGGGCGCTACGCGACAACCAGCCGCCGAAATACCTCAACTCGCCCGACGGACCCGTCTACCACAAGGGGCGCCAGCTCTTCGGCCTGCATCTCGCGCGCGCCGCGGCGGCCAAGGAGGGAGCGGCGATCGTCGTCGAGGGCTATACCGACGTGCTGGCGCTGCACCAAGCCGGGCTGCCCAACACGGTCGGCCTGATGGGCACGGCCTTGACCGAGGACCAGATCTCCGAGCTGTCCCAGCTCGCGCCGCGGATCGAGCTCGCGCTCGATGCCGACGCCGCGGGGGAGGAGGCGATGGTGCGCGCGGCGGCGCTGGCGCGCGGCCGCCGGCTCGAGCTGCGCGTGGTGCCGCTGGAGCCGGGCGCCGACCCCGCCGACATCGTCGCGCGTGACGGCACCGACGAGATCGCGCGGCGGGTTCGCGAATCCGTCCCGTTCGCGCGCTTCCGCGTAACGCGCATCCTCGAGCTGGCGCAGCTGGATTCCGGCGACGGGCGCGACCGCGCGCTGGCGGGCGTGCGCTCGGCGCTGGCCGCGCAGCCCGAGGGTGTGGAGCGCGAGGAGCTCGTGCGCCAGGTTGCCTCGCGACTGGGCCTGTCGGAGAAGCTGATGGCGTCGCTCGTGCTCGATGTCCCGGGCGCCGGGCGGGGAGTCGGATCCGGCGGCGCACGACGCACCCCGGCCGGGCCCGCGCCGGGCGGCTCGGAGCCGCGGCTCGCGCTCGACTCCCACGAGCGCACGGAGCGCACATTCCTGGCGCTCTGCATCGCCCTGCCCGAGGCGGCGCGCGACGCGCTGCGCAAGTTGAGCCTCGACGAGCACTTCACCAACGCAACGGCGCGCCGCGCCGCCGCGCACCTCGGCAAACACCTGACTGCGCCCCTCGAGGGTCTGCCGCCCGACGACGACGAGCTGGCCAAGCTGATGGCCGAGCTGACGGTGCGCGCGGGGCGTGAACCTGCGGACCCGGCGACGCTCGAGGTTCAGCTCCAGCAGCTCGAGCTCAATCGTCTCGACCGCAGGGTGGCGGCGGCCCGTGCCGCGGGCAGCGCCGATGTCGACGAGCACGCGACGGCTCGCTCGACGGTCAAGGACCGCTTCAACGACGCGATGGACCGCGCGATGGACGTCGTGCCCACCCCACCGCAGGAGTAGCTCTTTCAGCCGGAGGTTCCCGGGCGCGTCACTGCGCCTCCTGCTCGAGGATGTGCGTCAGGCCATGCCGCTCGGCCGCGTGTGTCACCGCGTCGAGGACAAGCGGTGGCAGGGTCTGAGGGGCGGCTGCCGCATCGGCCACTACTTTGGAGAGCAGCTCGGGCTCGAGCTCTGCGGCGATGCGCGGCACGGTCTCGAGCACGTCGCCGGGGAGCGCTTCGATCAGCGGCACGAGGTCCTGCCACAGCCCCTGTTCGGCCGCCGCGCGGATGATCTCGGTCATCACCGCGGGGTCATGGAAGGCCGGGAGCGTGGCGAGTCGCGTGCGGCTCTCCCCACTCATCGTGCGCACCACCGGGAGCAGCCCGTCCCAGATGCCCTGCTCGGATACCGCTCTGACGAGGCCGGCGATGATCTCCTCGTCCTGATCGGCGACGAGATCGGCGATCGGTCCCCGTCGCTCTTCGGAGAGGTGGTCGAGCAGGTCGAGGGCCTCGGGCCAGAGGCCGGCATCGGCTGCGCAGCGCAGGATCCCGGGCATGCGGTCTGGCGGCAGCAGCCCGACGGCGTGGTCGAGGCGATCCTTGTGCTCGAGGACGAACGCCGTGCGCAACATCGTCTCGTCCTCGAGCGCGCCGATAGCGGCCACGATCGCGTGGTCGGGGACATAGGCGAGGAAGCGCCCCATCGTGACGTGCTCTCCCCGAGCGCCCAGCTCCCTTGCCACCGGGACGACGAGCGCCGCGGGAACCTCGGCGATGATCGCCGCGACACGCCGCGGGTCGAGGAATACGGTCACGTCAGCTAGGAACGGAGCTGGAAGGCGCTTCGCGACGTCCAGCGACTTGGCCGTGTCGACCGTTCCGGCGGCCCGCGCGCACAGCAGCGGCCCGAACGACCGCTGCGCGATCGTGGCGATCAGCGCCGACGGCAGCAGCCTCGCGGCGGACCCGACGCGTCCCAGCATTTGCGCCCCCGCGTCGAACAAGCGGTTGGTCGCCTGCTCACGGAACGCTCTCAGCTCCGCGGAGGGCAGACCATCGAGGAACTCGAGCTCAGTCTCATCCACCGAGAGCAGCCGGGCGAGCTTGACGACCTCGGCACGGGCCTCCAGGCGCTCGCTCACCCGAACAGCACCTTCCTGACCACGCCGCGTAGAAGGCGCGGCACGAATCCAAGCCCGCTGTCGATCGCCGTCTCGAGCGCCACGGCCTGATGCTCGCGCGCTGCCCGCAGCGCGCGAGCGAGCGTGTCGCGGTGCGCCGCGTCGAGGCCGGCGATCGAAGGCGGAAGGTCCGTGCCGAACTCACGCCCGAGCTCGTCAAGCGGTGGCATCAGACCCGTGGATGTAAATCGACTCTCAAGAAACGACGAGCTCCGGGGGTGGGACTCGAACCCACAACCTCTCGGTTAACAGCCGAGCGCTCGGCCAGTCGAGCTGCCCCGGATTGGTGCTGCATTGGGTCAAGCCCAGTGGTGGCTTGAGGTTATCGTGGCCACGCGCCCCTCGACTTCGGCATGGCAGTTGGCGCACAGAAGAATGCACTTCTGAGCCTCGCCTCGAGAGCGATCCAGTGACAGCGTTATCCCCTCGTGGCTCAGCGAGAACTCCTTCGTCGCCGGGTCGAGGTGGTGGAAGTGCAGAGCTCCGGCGTAGCGGTCGTAGCCGCAGAGTTGACAGCGTCCTCCAGCCTCGCTGACGAGGGTCTTCTTGAGCTTCCGGCGGTGTCGCACGACTGCTTCCCAGCGGCAGCGCATGCACCGGTAGTAGCCGCGCCCTTCGAGCCAAAACTCGGTCTTCCCGTGATGTCTGCACTCCATCAGGATGACCGCTTGCCCAGCCCGTTTTGCCGTGGCTGCCTCCGCCCGCCCGGGCCGTCCACGCCGCGGGCTTGTGCGCAGGCCGTACCGGCGCAACCAGTGGCGCACCGTTCCTTTGCTGACCCCGAGGCTCTGAGCGATCTCGGCTACTGAAGCATGGCCCTCGACCAACGGCTCGAGCTGGTGTCGGCGGAGCCCGCCACGAGCCGCATGCTTCTCCCGATTCACCGCCTCGAGTCCGTGCTTCTGGACCCAGTAGCCGATCGTCGACGGGTGCCGGCCCACCCGCTTCCCAATCTGCTCGAGCGACAGTCCTGCCGACAGCCAGAGCTTCAGAGAGTCCCTGTCCATACATGCATGATTCCGCTACGCTCGGACAATACGCGAACAAGTGTTCGCGGCCAGCGAGGGCCGCTCAGCCGACTGCCGAGCCAGCCACGGAAGCCGTGGCGAACGCCTCCACGAGCTCGGACGCGCGGGTCGCCGGGTCGTGCGCTGCCGTCCAACGAGCTAGCTCGCGCGCGCGCTCGCCGATCGCACCATCAGCCAACGCGCGGTCGACGGCCAACCTGATCGTGCGAGCGCCGAGCAGGCGGTCTGGGAGTCTTACGCCGACCCCCGCCCAGTCGACGCGCGCCGCGTTCTCCGCCATGTCGCCCGCCGCCGGGCAGACGACGACGGCGCAGCCGCTGGCGAGCGCGCGGGCAACCGTCCCGTGCCCGCCGTGACAGACGACGACATCGCAGCGCGGCATCGTGCGGGCATAGGAGAGCCATTCGGCGACGCGGGCGTTGTCAGGCTCCGGCAGCGGGCGGGGTGGGGGACGCCGATTCCAGCTGGCGATAACGCGCAGCGGCCGGTCCGCGAGGCCTTCAAGCGTCGCGATGACCAGGCGATGCCGGGGGTCCTGCGAGGTCGAGGGTGCGACGAGCACGACCGGCGAGTCGCCGGGCGGCGGCTGAACGCCGTCCGACGGCGGTTCCCACAGCAGCGGACCGACGACGTGCACGGAGGATGGCCAGGATCGCGGGTACTCGAGCTGCGGGAAGGTCGCGACCAGGCAGAGCTCGCGGGAGATCCCGCCGTGGAGGTAGTCGAGCGGTGGCAGGCCGAGCCGGCGGCGCGCCTCGTTGAGCTCGGCGCGTCCGCGCCGCAAGCCACCCTCGATATAGGGATCGAGCGCGCGCCACAGACGCCGGCCGATCTCCGTGCGCGGAAGGCGGGCGCCGAACGAGTAGGGGGGATGGCCCGGCGCGCCGTGTGGATAGACGTGTGGGACCAGCGTCGCGACGCCAACTCCTTCGAGCTCCCCCGCGAGTGCCGGCGCAGTGGTGAGGATGTCCGAGACGACCGCGTGCGGACGCAGCTCGGAAACCAGCGGGCGCGTCTCACGCGCGGCCCGAACAGCGGCTTGATAGGGCTTCAGCGGGCGATCGCGGGTGGGGAAGACGTGGTACTCGGGCGCCGCCGCAAACGTCATCCCCGCCGCCTCGACGTGCGGCTGCCACTTCGTCCACGTCTGCAGCGTGACCGCGTGGCCGCGCTCCGCTAAACGGCGGCCGAGCGCGAGCATCGGGAACGCGTGTCCCGGATCGCCGAACGCGCCCAGCAGCAGCCGCAGCGGCGGCGCCACCGCCACCTCAGGCCGTATCGGCGGCGAGCTCGGCCACCAGGCGAAGCTGCTCGAGGCGCTGCTCGGCGGTCCAGGCAGTCGGCGTGACGCCGAGCGTCCCAACTCCCGCGTCGCGGTAGACGGCGAGGCGCTCGCGCACGACGTCCTTGGGCCCGCAGAGCGCGACCAGATCGATCAGCTCGTCTGGCAGGGCGGCGGCGGCCTCGTCCTTCTTGCCGGCCAGATAGAGGTCCTGGACCTCCTTGGCGGCCTGTTCGAAGCCGTAGCGCTGCACGACGTTGTTGTAGAAGTTGCGCTCGCGCGAGCCCATCCCGCCGACGTACAGCGCGAGGAACGGGCGCATCGAGTCCCGCGCAGCGGCGTGGTCGTCGGTGATGAAGACATTGACCGTCGGCGCGATGTCAAAGCCCGAGAGGTCGCGGCCGGCGCGCTGCGCGCCCTCCTCGAGCAGCGGCCGGAACTCCGCCACGTGCTCGGGCGAGAAGAGCGTCGGGATCCAGCCGTCGGCGATCTCGCCCGCGAGCGTGACGTTCTTCGGGCCGATCGCGGCGAGGTAGATCGGGATGCTCTCCTGCACGGGCGCGATCATCAGCTTGAGCGCCTTGCCCGGCCCATCGGGGAGCGGCAGCTCGAGCGTCTCGCCGTGAAACTCGAGCCGTTCGCGCGCGAGCGCCTTGCGCACCACGGCGATGTACTCGCGCGTGCGCTGAAGCTGGCGCGCGAAACGCTGACCGTGCCAGCCTTCCGCGACCTGCGGACCGGACGAGCCGATCCCGAGCAGCATCCGGCCTGCTGAGAGCTGGTCGATCGTCGCCGCGGTCATCGCGGTCATCGCCGGTGAGCGCGCGGGCATCTGAAAAATCGCGGCACCGAGCTTGATCTTCGACGTTCCCGCGGCGAGCCAGGCGAGCACTGTGGCGGCGTCCGAGCCGTAGGCCTCGGCCGCCCAGACCGAGTCATAGCCGAGGCGCTCGGCCTCCTGAACTATTCCTAGCTGCTCCTCGGCGGTCAAGCCGAGCCCCCAATAGCCGATATGCACGCCAAGTTTCATCTGCAACATCCCTTTCGCCCGCAGGAATCCTCTTCTCACGGCCGACGAGCTCGGCTACAGTGGCCAGAGCGCGTTCGCGGGAGCGCGATCCTATGGCACGGCGACGGCTACCAATCGAAGATCTGCGCACGGCGATCGACTGCCTGCCGGTGGACACACGCCTCGCGATGCTCGAAGGCGTCTCCTCCAACCGCATCATCGTCGGTGCGTACACGGATCGCTCGGGCGGGATCTGCCCGATGCTGGCGGCCCATCGCTACGGCGGTCGCACGAACTTCCTCTCCTTTGCCCGCGCATGGGACAGCTTCGCCGCCACCAAGCGGACTCGCGGAGCCACGCGGCGCGAGCTGTCGATCCTCACCGCCCACCTCGAGGCCAGCCTGCTCGCCGAGGAAAACGCCGACCTCGGCGCGGCGATCGCCGAGCATCGCGGCCTTATCGCGCGACGCGGCGTACTGGCAGCGGAGGGCAGGCGGCGGCAGCGGCGTATTCGTCCGGGTGAGCCGGATCGCACGCAGGAACTGCGGACGCGCCCGGGCTGGGCCTGGCTGCGCCCGCTCCGACGCTACGACGACTACGAGCGGGCGCTGGCGCTGGTCGAGGCCGAGCGCGAAGAGCTGG
>DASZZG010000249.1:0-17076 GCA_035543355.1 Solirubrobacteraceae bacterium
CGAGCTCGCCTTCGCCACGCTCCTGCTCGCGGTTGCGGTGCAGCTCGCGTCGCGCGCGGTGCGCTCCCTGCGGGGCGGCGCGCCGGGAGGCTGAGCCGACCATGGAGGACCCGATGCAGGTCAACGGCAGGGTCGCGGTGCCGCTGGCCGAGGTCACTCTGCGCACCAGCCGCTCCTCCGGCCCCGGGGGCCAGCACGCCAACACGACCGCGTCGCGCGTCGAGGCCGTCTTCGACGTCGCCGCTTCGAACGCCCTCAGCGAGGAGCAGAAGCAACGCGTGCGCGCCCGTGTGGGACCGCGGCTGACGGCGGTCGCCCAGGATGGGCGCAGCCAGGCACGCAACCGCGAGCTGGCGCTCGAACGCCTGCGAGCGCGGCTTGCGGCGGCGCTGGCCGTCCCGCGCGGGCGGCGCAAGACCAAGCCCACGCGCGCCGCGCGCGAGCGACGGCTTCAGAGCAAGCGCCGCCGCGCCCAGCACAAACGGCTGCGCCGCCCGCCGTCGACAGACGACTGAGCGCGGCTGGGCGCGGCTGAGCGCGACTGAGCGCGGCTGGGCGCACAGGTATCCTGGGTCGGTGCCGACCGCGGCGCTGCATCCCGAGCTCAAACCACGACTGCGCGGCGTCTCGCATCAGTGGGCGTTCGTCGTGTCGCTGCTCAGCGGCGCGGCGCTGGTGATTGCCGCGCCGTCCGGCCGCGCGACCGTGGCTGTCGCGATCTACGCGGTCAGCGTGGCGGCGCTGTTCGGGACGAGCGCGCTGTATCACCGCATCAGCTGGGCGTCGGTCGACGCGCGGCGGCGAATGCGCAAGCTCGACCACTCGATGATCTTCGTGCTGATCGCCGGCACGTACACGCCGTTTGCGCTGCTCGCGCTCAAGGGCACGCTGGCGACGGCGATCCTGATCGCGGTCTGGGCGGGCGCGCTCGCCGGCATCCTGCTCAAGTTCTTCTGGATCGATGCGCCCAAGTGGGTGATCGCGCTGCTCTACGTGACGCTCGGCTGGGTCGCCGTCGCGAGCTTCCCGCAGATGCTCGACCGGATCGGAGCGTTCGCGACGGCGCTCGTTGCGATCGGCGGCGTGCTCTACACGGTCGGCGCGGTGATCTACGTGCTGCGGCGACCCGACCCGTCTCCGGCTGTCTTCGGCTACCACGAGATCTTTCATCTGCTGGTGATTCTCGCCGCGGCGCTGCAGTACGCGGTAGTCGCCTTTTTCGTGCTTTAGACGCCCTCTCAGCGGGAGATCTTCCGGCCGCGGACGCGCGTCGGTATCTTCACTCAGATGGGGGAGACGGCCTGCTCCAGTTGCGGGACCGACAATCCGGCGTCGGCGCGCTTCTGCATGGAATGTGGCGCTGCGCTTCAGCGCTCCTGCCCGGCGTGCGGCAGCGCCGCGCAGCCGACCGCTAAGTTCTGCCTCGACTGCGGAACCGCGCTCGAGGCAGCCGCTTCGGCGGCAGTCGAGCCGGCCGCGCCGGCCGTCGATGGCGGGTCCGAGAGCCTGCCCGAGGAGCGCCGCCAGGTGACCGTGCTGTTCGCCGACCTCTCCGGCTACACGGCGGTGTCGGAATCGATGGACCCCGAAGCGGTCAAGTCGGTCGTGGAGGGCGCCCTGCGACGCCTGGGCGCCGAGGTCACGCGCTTCGGCGGGCGAGTCGACAAGTACATCGGCGACAACGTGATGGCGATCTTCGGCGCTCCCGTCGCGCACGAGGACGACGCCGAGCGCGCGGTGCGCAGCGCCCTCGGCATGCAGGCGGCGATGAGCGGGATCAACGAGGGGCTGGCAGCGAGCTACGGCGTGGCATTTGCGCTGCGCGTCGGCATCAACACCGGTGAGGTCCTAGCCGGTGCGGTCGGCGAGGCCTACACGGTCACGGGCGACACCGTCAACGTCGCGTCGCGGCTCCAGGCGGCCGCCCAGCCGGGCTCGATCACGGTCGGCGAGCGGACGATGCGGACCACCCGAGACGTGTTCGTCTACCGCCGGCTCGAGCCGCTCGAGCTCAAGGGCAAGCGCGAGCCCGTTGCCGCCTGGGAGGCGACCGAGCTCGCGCACGAGCAGCCGCGCCGGCAGGGACGGGAATCGCCGCTTGTCGGTCGCGACGACGAGCTGCAGTTGCTCGACTCGCTCTACAGGCGCGTGGTTCGTGAGGGGCGCCCGCACCTGGTCACGCTCGTCGGCCAGGCCGGCGTCGGCAAGTCGCGCCTGCTGCGCGAGGTGGAGCAGCGCTTCGCCGGCGAGGCCGAGCCTCCCGCGTTCCGCCAGGGACGCTGCCTCCCCTATGGCTCGGGCATCGTGTACTGGGCGCTGGGCGAGGTGTTGCGCAGCGAGTGCGAGATCGCGGACGGCGATCCGTCGCCGGTCGCTTGGGCGAAGCTCTCGGAGCGACTGGCGCAGATCGTCGGCGGGGGTAGCGAGCAGGGTGAGCGCTCCGCGGAGCGCACCGCCGTGCTGATAGCGCCGCTGCTGGGCATCGACCTGCCCGACGGTGTCGAACCGGCGCCGGGTGACGATCCGCAACGCATGCGCGAGAGCTTCTTCTCGGCAGTGCGCTCCTGCGTCGAGGGGATGGCGCGCCGCCAGCCGCTGGTGCTCGCCTTCGAGGACATCCACTGGGCCGACGATGGGATGCTCGACCTGATCGAGCACCTCGCGCAGTGGGTGCGGGCGCCGCTGGTGCTGCTCACCCTGGCTCGCGACGACCTGCTCGAGCGCCGACCCAGCTGGGGCGGCGGTCGGCGTAGCGCGAGCTCGATCTCGCTGCAGCCGTTGAGCGTCTCCCAGATCGGCGACCTGGTGTCGGCGCTGCTGCCCGACGACAGCGATCCCGAGCTGCGCCAGGCGCTGGTCGAGCGCGCCGGCGGCAATCCGTTCTTCGCCGAGGAGATGGTGCGGCGCGTGGTCGAGGAAGGGTCGAGCGCCGCGGAGCTGCCCGACACCGTGCAGGCGCTGCTGGCGGCCAGGCTCGACTCGCTCGAGCCGTTCGAGCGCCGGCTGGTCCAGCAGGCGGCGGTCGTCGGGCGCACTTTCTGGCGCGACTCGCTCGAGCCGATCGCGGCCGCCGAGCAGCGCGACCTCTCGCACGCCCTGGAAGCGCTCGAGGAGAAGGAGATCCTCGTGCTCGAGCCGGCCGCCGGCCTCTCCGGCGAGCCGGAGCTCGCCTTCCGCCACGTCCTGATCCGCGACGTGGCCTACGCGATGCTGCCCAAGGCGGTGCGCGCGCACAAACACTTCGAGGTCGGCGGCTTCATCGAGAAGCGCGCCGGCGAGCGCTCCGACGAGGTGGTCGCACTGCTCGCCGAGCACTACGGACGCGCGGCTGCGCTCGGCGCCGAAGCCCACCTGTCGGCCTTGGACCTCGACCCGATGCGCCAGCGCGCGCTGCACTTCCTCGAGGGCGCCGGCGATGCCGCTGCCTCGCTCTACTCCAACCCCGAGGCTTTCTCTCACTACGGGTCGGCGCGCGAGCTGACGGGCGAGGATCTCGCCAGTCACGCTCGCATCGGCGAGAAGCTCGGCGACGTTGCGCTGCGCCTGGGCCGCGTCGACGCCGCGATCGAGGTTTGGCAGCAATGCCTCGACTTCCATCGCGCACACGAGGACCTTCCGCAGGCCGCCGAGCTTCACCGCAAGCTCGGCGCCGGCTACGCCCATCGCGGCGAGCGCAAGCAGGCGATCGAGCACCATCAGCGAGGCATCAACCTGCTCAAGGACGGCGAGCCGCGGCTGGAGCTCGTCCGCCTGTACGAGGAGGCCGCCTGGCTGTACATCCACACCGGCGACAACATGCTTGCGATCTATGCGTCCGAAAAGGCGCTGCGGCTAGCCGAGCGGCTCGGCGAGACACGCGCCGCCAGCCGCGCGCACGGCATCTTCGGACGCGTCTTCTCGCGCATCGGGGACACCGAGAAGGCGCGGGAGAACCTCGAGCGCTCGGTCGAGCTGGCGCGCAGCTCGGACCAGGGGGAGACGATTCTCGCGATGCTCGCGCTCGGGCACCACCTGGAGGTCTCCGAGGCCGACTACCCGGGCGCGGGGCGTGCTTATGCCGAGGCGCTCGAGCTCGCGGAAGAGGTGGGGGACGTGCCGTCGCAGATCGAGTTGCACGCCGCCGTAGCCCAGCTTGCCGTCTACGCCTGTGACTGGGAGGCGGTGAGGCGCTCGAGCGAGGCGAGCGCGCGCCTGGCCACGCGCGAGGGGCTTGCCGGAAAGCTCTGCCTGCCGCTGGCGCTGCGCGGGCTGTTGTCCTGGCGAAACGGCGACTGGGCAGAGGCGATCGACCTCTACGGCCGCGCCCATGAGCAGGCCGAGCAGGCGGGCTGGTCCGAGATCGCCTTCTCGGCGCTTTTCGGCCTCGCCGCCGCGCTACGCGACCGGGGCGACTACCCGGCGGCGCTCGATGCGCTCACCCACGCGCTCGATATCTGCGAGCGCGCCGGGCTCGTGGGACAGGGGATCCAGGCGACCTCGGCGCGAGCGGTCGTCCTGCGCCTCGCCGGCAAGCCCGACCAGGCCCGCGAGGCCGCCGTCGAGGCGGTTGCGCTGGCCGAGCGCCTGCACTACCCGGTAGGCGTGGCGGCGGCGCTCGAGGCCGACGGGGCAACATCCGACGGTCAGGACGCAGCGCGCCTGCTGACGCAGGCGCGGGAGCGCTGGCAGGCGCTCGGCCGGCCCGTCGACGCAGCGCGCTGCCTGCTGCTGCGCGGCCACATCCAGGCCGACGACGGTTCGACCGACGCCGCCGACGCGCTTACGCTCGCCGGCGAGGAGTACGAGCGCCTCGGGATCGGCCACCTGTCCGAGGCGGCGCGCGAGCTGGCGAGTACGCACTAGTGTGTCAGCCGCCGTGCGCGGCCAGCAGCAGCGCGTGCATCCGCGGCGCGGTGCCGCGTCCCAGCGGGCCGCCGCTCGAGTTGCAGAAGCCGATCTCGAGGTGCGGACCGGTCGAGATGCCGACGATCCCCGAGCCGACCGAGCTGATCTGCTGGCCGGCGCGGACGTGCGTGCCGATCGAGACCGCCCCACCGGGCCCCGCGTGCCCGTAGTAGATGTAGGGCCCTGCGTCGAGATGCAGTACGGGCGCGTCGGAGCCGAAGCCGCCGATGCCGTGCAGCACCACCGTGCCGTTGCCCACCGCCAGCAGCGGCGTGCCGCCGGGCGCGGAGATGTCGACGCCCTGGTCGTTGCTCCAGCTCCCCGGCGGCGCTCCCGCTCCGGCGGGCATCGGGAAGGTGAAGCCGCCGCCGTGCAGCGTCCCGCCGACGGACCCGCGCAGCCCGGCGGGGCGCGAGCGACCGAGCTTCTTGCGCAGCGACCTGATGCGCGAGGTCACCGCTTGCAGACGGCGGCGCTTGGCGTGGCGCGAACGCTCGAGCTGCGCCTGGCGCTTGAGCAGGCCGATCTTCAGCCGGTCGATCTGGTCTCGCCGCGAGCGGATCTGCTCGGCGATGCTCTGCTGGCGGGCCTCGAGGTTTCCGAGCGCCGTCGCCGCCGCGGCGACCCGGATGCGGGCGGCGCGCACCGTCTCTACGACCTTGGTGTCCTGCTTCTGCGCGCGCTTGAGAAAGTCCACCTTCTCGAGCAGGTCGGCGAAGCCGTGGGACTCGACGATCACGGTGATCACATCGGGGCGGCCGGACTTGTATGCCTGCACCACGTTGTCAGTGAGCGCGCGCGTCGCCTGCGCCAGATCGGCTTCCAGCAGCGCCAGGTGGGCGCGCGCCCGGCGCAGCTGACCACGCGTGCGAGCGAGCTGGAGCCGCTTGGAGTGGAGGTCCGCCTGGATGCGCGCCAGCTGGCTGCGAACGTGGGCGACGCTACCGCCGATCTTGGCGATCTGACGGGACTGCCTGCCGATCTTCGAGTGCAGCCGCTGGGCGGCGCGGCGCGCGGCGCCGAGGTTTCCCTGCGAGCTGCGCGCCCCGGCGGGACCGCCGAGCAGCAGGAGCCCGCCGAGCGTCAGCGCGACCAACAGACCGAGACAGCAAGCTCTCCGTCGCACGCGACGACTACTTGAGCTGGATGTGGTCTGCCTCAGCGGCGCCGCCGAATGGCCGCGTCAGGCCGAAGCGATTCAGCGTCGCCTCGGACACGCCCTCGACGCCCGGAGTGTCGGACGCCTGCCCATGAGTGTGCGGATCGTTGGCGAACCCGCCGACTTCGACCGAGTGCTGGGGGCTGCGGTAGCCCGAGATGCCAATCAGGTGCAGGTGCAGCGCCTTGCCGAGAGCATCGAGGCGCGAGGCGAGGTGAGGCTCGTCGCCGACGCTGTAGTCCGTGCCCGGGGCGGGGAAGAACCCATACGCCCCGCCATGGTGTGAGAAGTTGCCGTGCACCGCGCCCGGCCCAACCACGCCGAGCTGCCTGCCAAGCGAACGAACGCGGGCGCCCAGCTTGTGCAGGCGCGTGCGCTCGAAGCCGCGCGCCCGCTGCAGGCGGGACTGGCGCTTGAGCAGTCCCAGCTTGATCCGTGCGATCTCGTCGCGCTGCGTGAGGATCTGCGACGCGACGCTCTGCTGGCCGGCCTCGAGGTCGCCGAGGCGCGAGGTCGCCGCCGCCACTCTGACGCGTGCGCGTCGCACCTCGGTGACGATCTTGGCGTCCTGCTTCTGCGCGCGCTTGAGGAAGTTCACCCTCTCCAGCAGGTCGGCGAAGCCGTGAGACTCGACGACGACGGTGACGACGTCGGGGCGGCCAGCCTTGTAGCTCTGCACGAGGTTGTCCGAAAGCGAGCGGGTCGCCTGGGCGAGGTCGGCCTGGAGCGCGGCCAGCCGTGAGCGCGCGCGGCGCAGCTGGTCGCGGGTGTTCGCGAGCCTGCGGCGCTTTTCATCGAGGATCGCCTGGACGCGCGCGAGCCGCGCCTTGACGTGCGCCACGCTGCCGCCGATGCTCCTGATGCGCCGCGAGTTCGAGTTGATCTTGCGGCTCAGCGACTTGGCCGAGCGCTGGGCCCTGTTGAGGCTGCCCTGGCCCGCGCCCCGGGCGTGCGGCACGGCGACGCCGAACAGCGCAAGCCCGCCGAGCGCGAGCCCGACGAGCACGCAGACGCGCGCCGTCCGAGTGAAGGCACCGAACATGGACGCGGCAGGGTAGGCGCTGAAAGCCCGAAATCAGCAGAAATCCGTGCAAAACGGGCACGAATGCCCGCGCAAGCGCGCCTGTCCCGGGGCTGCTAGAGGTCCGGCAACGGGTAGTAGTTCTCGGGCCCCGAGGCGCGCACGTCGGCCAGCCAGTAGGAGTCGTAGTGCTCGCTCGGCCCCTGCAGCGGGTCCTCGATCGACCACGCCTGCCGCTTGTAGGTCCAGTTCCCCGGATCGAGCCGGTGCGCCGCGCGAAAATGCTTGCGCGCGGCGTCGAGCTCGCCGCCGCGGTGCAGGTGCTGGCCGAGCTCGAAGTGCGCCGCCGCCTCGGAGGCCTCCGGCGGCCGAGGTCGCGACCGCGCGATCACCTCTTCGGGCGCGAGCGCATGGGGGCTGTCGGGGCCGCGAGCCGCCCAGTCCCGCAGCGCCGCCGCATAGCGCTTCGGCTTGACGCGGATCTTCGACGCCTCGGCAAGCGTCTCGAGCATCAGCGGCGGAAGGTCGGGTGGGATGCCGCGCTTGGCGAGCATTTCGCTGTAAACGACTCGCCCTGGAAGGGCGGTCTCGGGTGGGCGGACCAGCGTCCCCTGCTCGTCGATCCAGACGCCCATCGGGACGTTGTTGATGCCGAGCAGCGCGTCGAGTGAATGGGCCTCGTCGATCAGCGACGGGTGCTCGGGCTTTGCCGCGTCGATCCACCGGCCGGCGGCGTCAGCGCCGCCGGTGTCGAGTGCGACGGTGACGAGCTCGACCCCTCGAGGGTGGAGCTCGGCGCGCAATTCCTGCCACACGGGCAGGTCGAAGCGACAGCCTCACCACGACGCCCACGCGATCATCACGACCTTCGTCCCGCGCAGCGAGCGCAGCGAAAAGGGACGGCCATTGCGGTCGGGCAGCTCGAGGTCCGGGAGCTGGGCGCTGAGCAGCGCGCGGCCGCCGGACTCTGGGCCGAGCGCCCAGAGCCGGTGCTCCTCGTCCGCGACGAGCGCCATCCCGAGGCGCTCGGCGAGCACGGGCGCTGCGATCGAGCCGTCGTCGTCCTCGCGCGGAAGCGGGATGCAGCGGTCGCCCTTGCAGGCGCCTTCGGGCTTGAGCTCCCAGCCGGTATGGACGGCCAGCTGCGCCGGATCTACCGCGAGACTTTCAAGAATCACGGGGCCGACGCTACCAGCACGCTGCGGCTCCAACCGGCTGCTGTCTCGACAGGCGCCACCGCGTATGCGAGGCTCCCGCGCCGATGTCGGCACGCGACGATCACCCCGCTTCGGACTCGGAGACCCACGCGACCACCTACAGCGGACGCTGGTTCAGCGCGCCGATCCCGAAGCACACGCTGCCCGAGCACGACATGCCGGCGCGCGCCGCGTACCAGCTGGTGCACGACGAGTTGGCGCTGGACGGCAACCCGACGCTCAACCTCGCGTCCTTCGTCACCACGTGGATGGAGCCCGAGGCCAAGCGACTCGCGGTCGACGTGATCGACAAGAACCTCGTCGACAAGGACGAGTATCCCCGCACCGAGGTGATCCACCGGCGCGTGATGAGCATGCTCGGCAAGCTCTTTCAAGCGCCCGAGACCTGCCGGCCGGTCGGCACGGCCACGGTCGGCTCCTCCGAGGCGATCATGCTCGGCCTGCTCGCGCACAAGTTCGCCTGGCGCAAGCGGTGCGCGGTAGCGGGAAAACCCGTCGACCGGCCCAACGTCGTGCTCTCGCGCGCGGTCCACACATGCTGGGAGAAGGCGGCCCTCTACTTCGACATCGAGCCACGCTGGGCGCCAGTGAGCCGCGACGACACGCGCCTGACCGCGGAGGCGGTGGCCGAGCGGATCGACGAGAACACGATCGCCGTCGGGGCGATCCTGGGAAACACTTTCACAGGCCAGGTCGACGACGTGGCGGGCATCGATGCGCTGCTGCGCGAACGGCTCGATCGCGATGGACTCGAGATCCCGATCCATGTGGACGCGGCGAGCGGCGGTTTCGTGGCTCCGTTCGTCTGTCCCGAGCTGGCGTGGGACTTTCGCCTCGAGCGAGTCCGCTCGATCAACGTCTCCAACCACAAGTTCGGGCTCGTCTACCCGGGCATGGGCTCGGTGATCTTCCGCGACGAGAGCGACGTGCCCGAGGAGCTCGTATTCCACATCACCTACCTCGGCGGAGATGCGCCGACGTTCAGCCTGAACTTCTCCCAGGGCAGCGCCGGCGTGATTCTCCAGTACTACAACTTCCTGCGCCTGGGGCGCGCGGGATATGCCCGTGTGATGGGGAACATCGTCGAGAACGCGCGCTACCTCGAGCAGCGACTGACCGAGCTCGAGGCCTTCGAGTCGCTCAGCGCCGGCACGTTCATGCCGGTCGTCGCGGTCCGGCTGAAGGACGGCCCGGCTTTCAGCGTGTTCGACCTGTCCGCTCGCGTGCGCGAGCGCGGCTGGATCGTGCCCGCGTACTCGCTGCCGCCGGACGCCGAGGATGTGTCGGTCCTGCGGATGGTCGTGCGCGAGAACTTCAGCCGCGATCTCGCGGAGCTGCTCTGCGACGACCTGCGCACGACGTTGGACAAGCTGGCGGGAAGGGCATCGACCGTTCAACAGCCGCCCAGCGAGCCTCGCCGGCCGATCTGCTGAGGCCGCTCAGCTCACGCTGCGGCGGTTCACGACGAGAAAGCCGATCAGGCCGAGCACGGCCACGACGCCGACGATCTGCACGATTCCAAAGCTTGCGGCTACCACGGTTATCATGCTGTTTCTCCTTACTGCGGTGAGGGGTCGCCCGTTTATCGGCGTCTCTCCCGCGATTCGTTAGCGTTCAACCAGGAGGTCTGATGCTCCGGCGTCTCGCAGCCCTATCCGCCGCACTGCTCGCGCTGCCAATGCTGGCTGCGGGATGCGGGTCCAAGAAGCACACCGCCACCCCTCCCGCCCAGCCCGCTGCGTCTGCCGCGATCACGGTCTCGGAGGCCGACTACAAGCTGAATCCCGCCAAGACCACCGTGAAGGCCGGGTCTTTGAAGATCGCGATCACCAACGACGGCAAGACCGACCACGCGCTGGCGATCGAAGGCGCCGGGCCCAACGGCTCGGAGCTCAAGAGCGCCACTGTCGCCGCCGGCGCCAAAACATCGCTGACGACCGCGAACCTCAAGCCCGGCACCTACCAGTGGTACTGCCCGATCGACGGCCACAAGAAGCTGGGCATGCAGGGCACGCTCACCGTTAAATAGACCCGGGCTTCTATCGTCTGGTCGATGCGCACCCTCGTCGGCGTCGCGGCCGGGCTCCTGATAGCGCTGGTGCTGGCCGAGTTCGTGGTCACCATCCTGCTGCCGCAGCGCGTCAAGCGGGGCCCGCGGTTTGGTCGTCGCGCGATCTTCAGCTGGGTATGGCTGCCCTGGCGCGCACTCGCTCGGCGCCTCCCGGGCACCACCGGCGACACCTTCCTCGGTCTCTTCGGTCCGATCGGCCTGCTCGCCCTGGTGACCTTCTGGGCGGCCGCGCTGATGGCCGGGTTCGCAGGGCTTCACTGGGCGAACGCGTCACGCGTCGCCGCGCACGGGGCGACGCATCTCGCCGACGACGTCTACTTCAGCGCCAGCGCCTTCTTCAACTCGACGAGCACCGTCGCCCACGGGGGGATGGCACGGGTGCTGCGGATCGCCGAGGCGGCCACCGGCTACCTCGTTCTGTTCGTCGTCATCGGCTACCTTCCGGCGCTCTTTCAGGCCTATTCGCGGCGCGAGGTCGCGGTGTCTCAGCTCGATCCGCGGGCGGGGTCGCCACCGAGCGCGAGCCGGCTGCTGCAGCGCTCGGGCCACCTCGGCGGTTGGCAAGACATCGATGGCTACCTGGCGGAGTGGGAGCAGTGGGCCGCAGAGCTGATGGAGACCCATCTCTCCTACCCGCTGCTCGCCTATTACCGCTCGCAGCACGTCAATCAGAACTGGCTCGCCGCGCTGACGACGGTGCTCGACACCTCGGCGTTTGCGATCGCCGTCGCCCCCGCGGCGACCCCGTCGGCCGAGGTGACCTTCGCGATCGGGCGGCATGCGCTCGCCGACCTCGCGTACGCGTTTCGCGTCAAGCCCGGCGAGTCGCTGCCCGACCGCCTCAGCGACGCCGATTGGGCGCGGCTGCGCGCAATCGCGGCCGAAGCCTCGCTCGAGCTGACCGATCACGAGCCCAGCCGCGGTCAGCTCGACGAGCTGCGGGCGATGTACGAGCCGTACGCGATCGCCCTCTCGCGCCGGCTGGAGCTGCCGCTGCCCGCTTGGGTCGGCTCGGACGAGCCGGAGAACTGGCGGCTCACGGCCTGGCGCTCACGCAAAGCGACGACGCTTCACTAGGGCTGGGAGGCGCTTGCGTTCCGCGAAATCAGTCAAGCGCCTGACGCTGGTCGCCTGCATTCTGGGATCGAGCATCGTGCTGCTCGACGGGACGATCGTCAATGTCGCGCTGCCGACGATCCAGCGCAGCCTCGGCGGCGGGCTCGCGGCGCAGCAATGGGTGGTCAACGGCTATCTGCTGATGCTCGGGTCGATGATCCTGATCGGCGGATCGCTCGGCGACGTCTTCGGCGAACGGCGGGTCTTCGCAGCCGGCGTGGTCGGCTTCGGACTGACGTCGCTGCTGTGCGCGGTCGCGCCGACGATCGAGCTACTGGTCGCCGGCAGGGCGCTCCAGGGGATCGCGGGCGCCCTGCTGACGCCGAGCTCGCTTGCCGTGATCGTCGCCACGTTCCCCGAGTCCGAGCGGGGCTCGGCGATCGGCTCGTGGACGGCATGGGGAGCGCTCGCGACGATCGTCGGCCCGCTCGGGGGCGGCGAGCTGCTCAGCGTCGCCTCGTGGCGCTGGATCTTCCTGATCAACCTTCCGTTCGTCGCGCTCTGCCTCGCGCTGATACTCGCCGTAGTGCCGCGCAGTGAGCCTCGAGGCTCCCGCCACGTCGACTTCACCGGCGCCGCGCTGTGCGCGCTCGGCCTCGGCGGCACCGTCTTCGCGCTGATCGAGCAGCCCCGGCTTGGCTGGGGAAGCCCCGCGGTCGTGGGCCCTCTGCTCGCCGGTCTGGCGCTGCTCGGGATCTTCCTCCTGTTCGAGCGGCGCGCGAAGCAGCCGATGCTGCCGCTGTCCCTGTTCGCCCGGCGCAACTTCAGCGTCGGCAACCTCGAGACCTTGTCGATGTACGCCGGCCTTTCGATCCTGATCTTCTTCCTCGTGCTCTTCCTCCAGCAGGTCGCGGGGTATTCGCCCCTGGAGGCCGGCATGGCGACGCTGCCGGCGACCGCCGTGATGTTCGTCGCGTCGCGCCGCTTCGGAGCGCTCGCGGATCGATACGGCCCGCGGCTGTTCATGGCGCTCGGCCCGCTGGTGGCGGCTGCGGGGCTGCTGCTGCTGCAACGCCTGGGTGCGCACGTCGACTACGTGAGCGACCTCCTGCCGCCGTTGCTGCTGTTCGGGCTCGGCCTGTCGATGACGGTCTCGCCGCTGACCGCCGCAGTGCTCGCCGGCGTCGACCAGGGGGAGGCCGGGATCGCCTCGGGCGTCAACAACGCGATCGCCCGGATCGCCGGGCTGCTGGGCACCGCGGCGATCGGCGCGGTGCTGGCCTCGCAGTTCGCCGGGACGCTCGACTCCAAGCTGGCCCAGCGCCCGCTGTCGCCGCAGGCAGCGGCGGCCGTGCGTGCCGCCAAGAGGCTTGCGCTCGGGCGCCCGCCGACCGCGGGCATCGACCCGTCGCAGGCGCGCGCGATCGTCCACGCCGCCGACCAGGCGTCGGTTTCGAGCTTCCGGGTCGCGATGGGAATCTCCGCCGGACTCGTCGCCCTCGGCGGCGTCGTCGCGGCCATCGGGATCGAGAATCCGCGTCGGCGGGTCGCCGCGCGCGAATGTCCGGGAGGGGCGATTGTGGGAGCGAGCCCGGATGCCGCCGGCCGTGCGATTGCCGATCAGGACATACGCGAGCCGTCACTCGCGGCGCGCACGTGAAAAGGTGCGCGCCGTGAAAGCCGAGTCGCGACACCCCACGGTCACCGACGGGGCGCGCTCGAGCGCCGAGCTGCGCGCGACGATCGAGGCGCTAGCTTCGATCGAGCGCCGTTCCGCATCCGAGGGGGAGCGGATCGCCGCGGAGTGGATTGCCGCGCGCCTGAGCGAGCTCGGCTGCGCGACGCGGATCGAGCAGGAGCAGGCCTATGACAGCTACGCACGGCCGCTCGCCGTCCTCAGCGGGCTCGGCGCGGCGGCGGGCGCGCTCTCGCTGACGCGCCGAGGTCGCCTGCTCGGCGCGGCCGTCGCCGCCGCCGCGGCGACGGCGATCGCCGACGACATCTCGAATGGCCCACGGCTGTTTCGCCGCGCGACGATGCGCACCCAGCCGACGTGGAACGTCGTCGCCGAGACCGGTGATCCCGAGGCCGAGCGAACCGCGCTGATCCTCGCCCATCACGACGCCGCCCCCACAGGCCTGATCTTCGATCCCGCGGCCCAGCGCTGGCTCGGCGAGACCTTCCCGGGAATCGTCGAGCGGATCGACACGAGCATCCCGCACTGGTGGCCGGTGGTGGGAGCGCCGGCGCTCGTGGCGTTCGGCGCGGCGCGGCGGCGGCGCAAGCTCGGCGTGCTCGGCATGGTGGGCTGCCTGGGGGCGACCGCGGCGCTGGCGGACATCTCCCGCAGCCCGATAGTCCCGGGCGCCAACGACAACCTGACCGCCGTGGCGGCGTTCGTGGCGCTGGCGAGTGCGCTCGCGGAACAGCCGGTCTCGGGCATTCGCGTCCTGCTCGTCTCGTGCGGCTCGGAAGAGACCCTTCAGGAGGGGATTCGCGCGTTTGCCCGGCGCCATTTCCCTTCGCTGGACCGCGAGCGGACGTGGGTGGTCAATCTCGACACGGTCGGCTCGCCCGAGCTGGTGATGCTCGAGGGCGAGGGCCCGCTCGTGATGGAGGACTACCACGCCCGCGGCTTTCGCGATCTCGTTGCGCGGGCGGCCGACCGCGCGGGCGTGCCGCTGCGCCGAGGGTTGCGCGCCCGCTCGAGCACCGACTCCGTGGTGCCCAGCCGCGCCGGCTATCCGACGGCGACGCTATCCGCGGTCGATCGCAACAAGGCGCTGTCGAACTATCACCTGATGAGCGACACTCCGGACAACGTCGATTACCGGACGGTGGCCGGCGCGGTGACCGTGACCGAGGCTGTCATCCGCGAACTCGCGGCGCGCCCGTAGCGCGGGTCGCGCGTCAGCCGTCGAACTCGGTGACGGCGTAGACGTGCTTCGAGACGAGCGTCGCGGCGCCCTCGACGGCCTGGCTGTCGCAGAGGATCGCGTAGTGCTCGCCCGAGTCGAGGATCGCGATCACGCGCTCGCTCTCGACCGGATCGGGCTTGCCGACCACGGTCTCGCAGTCCGAGCCGTCGCGACGCGAGTGCAGCTTGAAGATCCGCCGCGGCCGCGGCACGGCTCCCGTGTCGGCCTGCACGCGGCGACGGATCGTCTCGTAGGCGCGCTCGAGCCTGTCGGGGCCCACGCCCGGGATGAAGAAGGCCGTCACCGAGAGCGCTTTTTGGCGGGGCGCGGCGGGCGTGGCGGGAACTTCGCACGCTCCTTCGCGGTCATCTTGCGGATCACCAGCGAGCCGCTCTTGACCTGGCGCTGAATCTCCTTGAGCTGCTGGTCGCGGCGCTCGCGCTGACGATCCTGGATGCTGCCCATGTCCGACCTTTCTAGAAATCCTGGGACCACCGAGGCTACTACTGTGACCGGTTCGGCCCCCGAATTGGCCGTGAAACCGGCGATTTTCGCGATTGCCGCCGGACGCAGATCTACGACACGCGGCGCCGAATCGCCGGCTTCTTCGGCCGGGACCCGTTCGTCTCCAGCAAAGCGGCGCCGATTGCGCCGCCGAGATCGCCGAGCGACGCGAGCTTGACCGCCGGGGGGTCGCCGTCCTTGAACAGATGGGGAGCCATCGCCCGCTCGATCTTCTCCACGTAGGGCTCGCCGAAGCGGACGCCGAGGCCGCCCCCGATCACGACCGCCTCGACGTCGAGCAGGTTGCAGGCCGACGCGATGCCCGCGCCGAGCGCTTTCACGGCGCGCTTGATCAGGCGCTGCGCCAACTCATCCTCGTGATCCAAGGCACGGGCCCAGATCCCGCTCGTCAGGCGCGTGCGGCCGTGTTTCTTCATCAGTTTGAAGAGGTCGGTCGCATGTCCCTCGTCGTGAAGCTTGCGCGCGCGTGCCTCCATCGCGGCGCGCCCGGCGTACGCCTCCATGCAGCCCCGTCGCCCGCAGCTGCAGCGGGCCCCATTGCGGCGCACGACCATGTGGCCGATCTCGCCGGCGCCGCCGCGGCCCGCCCAGGGCTTGGAATCGAGGATCAGGCCGCCCCCGACCCCGGTGCCCCAGAAGACTCCCAGCAGAGACTGAAACGGCCGGCCCGCGCCGAGATGGAACTCGGCCTCCGTCGCCACCTGCACGTCGTTGCCGAGCGCCACCGGAGTACCGAGAGCCTTCTGCAGCGTTCGCCCGAGCGGGAAGGCGCCCTCCCAGCCGGGCAGATTGCGTGCGCTGCTCACCAATCCCTTGGCGGAGTCGACGGTTCCCGGCGACCCGACGCCCACACCGGCAAGCGCCTTGGTGGCCATCCCCGCGGCCTCGGCGGCCTCGCGCAGCGCGCCGGCCATCGCATCGGCGACGTCGGGCGGGCCGCCGCTGGTCGGCGTGGCACGACGCGAGGATCCGAGCACCTTGTTGCGTCCGTTGACGACCACGGCCTGGATCTTCGTTCCGCCGAGATCGATCCCGCCGCGCGCGATCATCCCTACACCCCCTCTTCGGCGATCTTCAGCAGTAGCTTGCCCGTGTTGTCGCCGGCAAACAGTCCACGCAGGACCTCGGGCGCGGTCTCGAGGCCTTCGCGGATGTCCTCGCGATGGTGGATCCGGCCTTCCGCGATCCAGGGGACCAGCTCTGCCATCGCCTCTTCGGTGCGCGACAGGTAGTCGAAGACGACGAAGCCCTCCATGCGGGCGCGGCGCACCAACAGGTTCATGTAGTTGGCGGGCCCCGAGGGCCTGGCATCGTTGTAGGTCGACACGGCTCCGCACAGCACCACGCGCGCGCCGCGCGCCAGGTTCGACAGGCCGGCTTCGAGGATCGGGCCGCCGACGTTGTCCCAGAAGACGTTGATCCCATCGGGACAGATCTCGCGCAGCCGGCGGGAGACGTCTTCGCCGCGGTAGTCGATCGCCGCGTCGAAGGAGAGCTCGTCCGTGAGCCACTCGCATTTGGCCGGGCCGCCCGCGATGCCCACCGCGCGGCAGCCGCGGATCTTGGCGATCTGTCCGACGACCGAGCCCGTGGCACCGGCGGCGCCCGACACGACCACCGTGTCCCCGGGCTCGGGGCGGCCGATCTCCTCGAGGCCGAAGTACGCCGTCAGGCTGGTGAGCCCGAGCACGCCCACCGGCCAGGTGGGGGGAACGCCCTCCGGCACCTTCGTCACGGGCATCGCGCCGCTGCCGTTGGATATCGCGTAGTCCTGCCAACCGAACGCGCCGACGACGATGTCGCCGGGCTCGAAGTCGGGGTGGCGGCTCTCAACCACCTGCGCGGTGCATGCGGCACGCATCACCTCGCCGATCCCAACCGGCGGGATGTAGCTCGGCGCGTCGGTCATCCAGCCACGCATCGCGGGGTCGATCGAGGCGTAGAGGTTGCGCACCAGGAACTCGCCTTCGGCCGGCTCGGGCACGGGCGACGAGCGCAGCTCGAAGTTCGACGGCTCGACCATTCCCTCCGGACGCGAAGCGAGCAGCACTTGGCGATTGGTGCGAGCGGTCATTCGGCCTCCTCGATTTGCATTCCGAACGCGTCATCCCACGGCGCGATCGCGGGCACGACGATAACCGAAGCGGCGCCGTAGGCTGACCCGATGCGCAGATCGCTGCTGATGCCGATCGCGCTGGTCTGCGCTGTGGCGGTGTGCGGCAGCG
>DASZZG010000250.1:0-9355 GCA_035543355.1 Solirubrobacteraceae bacterium
CCGTGGCGCCCCACACGAGCAGGGCGGAGATGACGAACAGCACGACGATCAGGTCGAGCGTGCCCACGTCACCGGGGCGTATGCCGCTGTCGATCGCCGCCTTCGCCAGCGGCGCGGGCGCAAGCGTGGCTGCCGTGGCGACGACCAATGAGGCGAACATCGCGGCAACGCGACCACGGTACGGGCGAAGCAGCTCGATCAGGCCGCGCAGCTTGCGCCCGCGACCCTCGGTTTGACGCAGTCGTCGCCGCAACTCGTCGAGTCGCGCCAGGCGCTCGGTGCCGGGTGGCGGCTGGCCGCTGGGTGCCCGGCTAAGCGCTCCGTGATCGCCGCTGGCTCCGGCGCCGTCGGGCGATGCGCCGTCGACGGCGGGGCGCGCGGGGGCAGCCTCCTCGACGGCGGCGAGCGGCGCCTCGAGCGGCTTGCGCGTGAGGAAGACCTGATCGGGCAGGCCCTTTTCGACGATCTCCGCGTACAGCGGCGATTGCGCGAGAAGCTCGTCGTGCGAGCCGTGCGCGAGGACCCGCCCGCGCTCGAGCACGACGATCTCGTCGGCCAGCGCGATCGTCGACAAGCGGTGTGCGATCACGAACGTCGTGCGGCCCTGCATCACCTCGCGCAGCGCCTCCTTGATCTCCTGCTCGGTGCTCGCGTCGACCGACGAGGTGGCGTCGTCGAGGATCAGGATGCGCGGGTCGGCCAGCAGCGCACGCGCAATCGCCAGCCGCTGGCGCTGCCCGCCGGAGACCGTCAGGCCACGCTCGCCGATCAGCGTGTCGTAGCCGTCCCGCAGCTCGGCGATGAAGTCGTGCGCCTGGGCCCGCCGCGCCGCCTGCTCGACCTCGGCGCGCGTCGCGTCAGGTCGCGCGTAGGCGATGTTCTCGAACACCGAGGCGGAGAACAGGAACGGGTCGTCGGTGACCAGCGCAACCGAATGGCGCAGGCTGTCCATGTCGAGCTCGCGCACGTCGACGCCATCCACCAGTACCGACCCCTCGACGGGATCGTAGAGGCGCGGAATCAGCGACACCAGCGTCGTCTTGCCCGACGCCGTCGCGCCGACCAGCGCGACTGTCCGCCCACCGGCAACATCCAGGTCGATGTCGTGCAGCGCCGGTTCGCTTACGCCTTCGTAGGCGAACGTCACGCCGCGAAACTCAACCCGACCCGAGCCTGCCGGCAGCGGGAGCGCGTGCGGCGCCGACACCATCGCGGGCTCGCGGTCGAGCAGCTGGAAGATCCGCCCCCCCGACGCCACCGCCCGTTGTGCCATGCCGAGGAAGATGCCGAGCGTGCGCATCGGGCCGATCAGCATCAGCAGATAGACGTAGAACGCCGTGAACGTGCCGAGGTGGGAGGGGTGACTGATGACGTCGTGCCCGCCGACCAGCAGGATCGCGGCGAGCCCGAGGCTGGGCAGAAAGCCGATCAGCGGGTTGTAGATCGCCTGCAGGCGTGTCGAGACCATCGCCTGGTCGAAGACGCGCGTGACGGAGTGGCGAAAGCGCCGCAGCTGGCGCTGCTCGCGCGCAAACGCCTTGACCACACGGACGCCGGAGATGTTCTCCTCCGCCTCTGCGGTCAGCTCGGCGATCCGCTGCTGCACCTCCTGCAGCGCAGGGCGCGCGCGGCGACCGTAGCGTGCGCCGACGAAGACGACGAACGGCACCGGTGCCAGCGCGACCAGCGCCAGCTCCGGGTTGAGGGCCAGCATCGCGATCGCGCCCAGCAGCAGCGTCAGCGCCGACTGCGCGAGAAAGATCAGCCCGTAGCCGAGGAAAAAGCGCACCGCCTGCAGGTCGACGGTCACCCGTGACATCAGCTGACCGGTCTGTTGGCGATCGAAGAAGCCGAGCTCGAGCGACTGGAGGTGGCCGTACAGGCGGTTGCGCAGGTCGTACTCGACGCCTAGCGAGACGCGTCCGGCGATCAACCGCCGCCCGACTGTCAGCACGAGGCGCACGAACGCCGCCACCACGATCAGGATCGCCGCGACGGTCAGCGCATGGCGGTGATGCACGCGAATCGCGGCGACTGCTCCACCAACCAGCGCGGGGATCGCAACCGTAGTCCCCACCGCTGCGGCCGCCAGCCCCATCGCCAATGCGACAGTCCGGCGATAGGGCCGCAGGAAGCCGAGCAGACGCCAGAACGTTCGCATTACTTCACAAAGTATAGTTGGCTCTGCGATGAGCCGCCAGACCGCCGGACTGTGCGACAGCTGCCGCCATCAGCGCGTCGTCAACAACACGCGAGGCTCGCGCTTCTCGCTTTGCGAGCGCTCCCGCTCGCAGCCCGAGTACCCGCGCTACCCGCGCCTGCCGGTCACGCGCTGCGAAGGCCACGAGCCGCGCGAGGGCGATCCGCCGCAGGTCAGCGAGTAGCCCCCGCACGAGCGCTCCCAGCCCTCACGCAGGCTGGTTGAGCGGAGTATCTTGCTCCGCGATGTCCCTTGCCGAGGGGCAACTCCGCTGGGAGCGCGTATGAGCGGTGAGAACCTGTCGCTGGCGATGGAGTGGCGGCGCTTGCGCCGCGCGGCGACGCTGGTGGCGCTGCTGACGAGCCCCGCCGTCTTCCTCTGGCTGTATCAGCGCATCGGCTGGTCATTGCCGCTGGCGGCGCTCGGCGCGTTCGCAAGCGTGGTCGCCTTCCGCGGCTTCATCGACGTCGTCTTCAGGCGCCTGCTGCCGTGGCCGAGCATGTACGGCGCCGACGAGGAGCTCGCACAGCAGGACGTGATCGCCCGCCGCCGCGTCTGGACATGGCGGACGCGCTTTCGCTGGCTGATCAACCTGGCGATCGTGGGCGTCCTGGTGATGATTGGCGCGTATTTCTTCCTCTGGCTGGTCGGCGTCAACGTGCCGTTCGAGAAGACGTTCACCGCTCTGCGCGGCTACATGAGCCAGAACGCCGGCCAGTTCCTCGGACTTGCCTTCTCGCTGCCGATGTTCTTCGTCGTCAACGTGCTGATCTTTCTCGGCCCGCTGATGCTGTGGTCAGCCGACCTCGCGCCGGATCTGCTCGATCCGCTGATCGCTGACGTTCGCGAAGGCGGCGACCACCGCCGGATCGAACTGGCTACCGGAGTTCCTGACGATCTCGGCACGCGCACTCTCGAGCGACGCTGCATGGCGATAGGGGCGGTTCGACGTCAGCGCATCGAGCGCATCGGCGACGGCGAACACGCGCGCCGCGAGCGAGATCTTTTCGCCCGCCAGCCCGTCGGGGTAGCCGCTGCCGTCCCAGCGCTCGTGGTGTGAGCGCACGACGGCCTTGCCCGCGCCGAGAAACTCGATCTCCTCGAGGATCTCGAAGCCGATGACGGTGTGGCGCTGCATCAGCTGACGCTCTGCGTTCGACAGCGCCTGGGGCTTGAACAGGATGGAGTCGGGGATCGCCACCTTGCCGATGTCGTGGAGCAGGAAGCCGAACTCGATCTCCGGGGTCTCAGCGATCGGCAGGCCGGCGGCTGCGGCGATCTCGAGGCCGTACGCGGCCACGCGCTCCGCATGCTTGCCCGTGTAGGCGTCGCGGGCTTCGACGGCGTTGGACAGCGTGCGCACCGTGGCGCGATAGGACATCCGCAACTCGTCCGCAGCTGCGTCCTTGGACTTGGAGCTCTCGCTCTGATCGTTCGCGTAACGCTCGAGTTGGCGCTCGGCCTGCGCCGCGCGCTCGCGCGCTACGCCGAGCTGCACGCGTAGCTCCACGAGCTCGCGGTGAAGCTGGTCCTGTTCCACAGTCACGACGCTCTCCTCATCACACCTAAGGGTATTCGGAGCCACACCGGAGCCTTGCTAAACTGACGTTTACGTAAAGATGACGCCGAACCCGTAAAGATGACGCCGAAGCCGCAGAACTACAAGTGGTGGGCTCTCTCTTGCACGAGCCTCGGCATGCTCGTCGCGACGGTCAACTCCGGCACGCTGATCATCGCGTTGCCCAATCTCGAGCGCAGCCTGCACACGACACTGCTCGAGCTCGTCTGGGTGATCCTCGCCTACATGATCGCCTCGACCGTGCTCGTTCTGACCGCCGGACGGCTGTCCGATCTGTTCGGCCGAAAGCGGGCGTATCTCGCCGGCTTTCTGGTGTTCGCGCTGGCGTCGTTCGGCGCGGGCTTCTCTGCGGACGGCACGCAGCTGATCCTCTGGCGCGTCGTGCAGGGCATCGGCGGCGCGCTGCTGTTCGCCAATTCCGCGGCGCTCGTCACCGACGCCTTTCCCAAGCAGCAGCTCGGCCTCGCCATGGGGACCAACACGATGGTCGCCGCGATCGGCCTGGTGATCGGGCCGATCCTGGGCGGGGTGCTGGTGTCGATCTCGTGGCACTGGGTCTTCTGGTTCAACGTGCCGCTGGCCCTGCTCGGCACGCTCTGGGGAGCCTTCGTCCTGCGCGAGCTCGGCAAGCCCGACCGGGTGCGCGGGTTCGACCTGTTCGGCACCACGACGTTCGTGGTCGGCCTCACGGGCCTCGTGTTCGGTATCTCACGCGGAGGGGTGTCCGGCTGGAATGACCCACTGGTGATCGCGAGCGTGGTCTTAGGCCTGGTGCTGTTGCCGGCGTTCGTCGCGATCGAGCGGCGCGGGCGTGCGCCGATGCTCGATCTCGCCGTCTTTCGCAGCCGGCTCTTCTCCGCAGCCAGCGCCGCCGCGTTCATCAACGGCATGTCGCGCTTTGCGCTGCTGTTCGTGTTCGTCTTCTACTTTCAGGGCGCGCAGGGCGATGATCCGATAACAGCGGGCATCAAGCTCACGCCGATGGCACTCGGGATACTCGTCTCCTCGCCACTGGCCGGGGTCTGGGCGGATCGCCGTGGCTCGCGTGCGCTGGCCGCGCTCGGCATGCTGGTGTCGGCCGCTGCGCTCGCCGGCATGACCACGCTCGCGGTGCGCTCGCCCTATTGGCAGACCGCTCTCTGGCTGGGCCTCGTCGGGATCGGCTCGGGCATGTTCAACAGCCCCAACACCTCCGCGATGATGGGTGCCGTTCCCGCGTACCGTCGCGGGATCGCGGCCGGGGCGCGCACGATGCTCCAGAACACGGGCGCCGTGATCTCGATCGCGTTCGTGCTCGCGATCATCACGGCCGCCGTGCCGCGGCCGGTGATCTTCCAGATCTTCTCCGGGCTGGCGAAGGGATTGTCCGACGCCAAGCTGGCGCCATTCATCGCGAACATGCACACCGCCCTGTGGGTCCTGGCGGCGACGTCGCTGGTCGGCGCCGGCATCTCGCTGATGCGCCCGAGCCACGATGTCGAGGCGGAAGTCGGCGCGCGCCGCCGCATGACCCCGGCCGAGCCCGCCGTCGCGGAGGGGACCGCACGATGAGCGCCGAAGTTGTGGCAGAGGCGGAGCGCCTGCGCATCGGCGACGTGGCGCGCCTCGTCGGCACGACAGCGCGGACGATCCGCTATTACGAGGAGATCGGGCTGCTTCCCGGCGCGGAGCCCCGCGACCCCGGCCGGCATCGCCTCTACAGCGAGGCCGATGTCCAGCGCCTGCGCGAGGTCCTGCGGCTGAAGGAGTTGCTCGGCGTCTCGCTCGACGAGCTGCGCGAGCTCGTCGAGGCGCAGGACGCGCGCGCGGCGCTGCGCGACGAGTTCGACCGCAGCGACGACCCCGTCCGCCGTCGCGAGATCCTGATCGAGGCGGCAGGCTACATCGATCGCCAGCTCGAGCTGGTGCGCCGGCGCAAGCGCGAGCTCCAGCGCCTCGAGGACGAGTTGACCGGCAAGCGCCGACTGGTTCGCCGGCGTCTGCGCGATCTCGGGGAAGACGCCTAGGCATACATGAGTCACGCCGACATCGACGACGATGATCTACGTGCATCACGTGCTGCAGGTGGACGCGGCGGAGAAGTTGTCGCGGGCACTGGCGGGCGAGCAGTCGGCGAACGCGCTCCTCGGACGGCGCGCCGGCAGGCCGTAGGAAAGGTGTTGGACTTTTCCAACAAAGGGCGGTAGGATGCGATCTCGGCATCCCAGCAAGGAGGTCGAGGCAGCGCTTCGCCACGCCGAGGAGCAGGGCTTCACAGTCCTGACCGGTCGAGCCCATTGGGGCATCCTCCGGTGTCCCGGTGGGCCGGGCGAGCACTGTCCTTCAAAGTCGATCAGCGGCACTCCACGCAACCCCTCCGTGCACGCACGCCAGATCCGCCACTTCGTCACGAGGTGCCCTCACAATTGACTGACGCCAACGCTCAGGTCTTCATGATCGTCTTCCAGATCGCCGGCGCGCGCGCGCCGGACGAATACGCCCGGCGCGCTTACGACGACGACGAGCTCCAAGACATGATGCTCGGCGGGCCCGATGACGCCGGCGTGTTCGATGCCGATTTCGAGCGTGAGGGCGACTCGTTTCCCATCGCAGTGCTGAGCGCAATTCGCGACATCCAGCGGGTGTTCCCCGAGGCGACGATGCTCCGCGTTGAACCCGACGACCTCGTCACGATCGCGGCTATCGCCGAGCGCGTTGGGCGAAGCCACGAGAGCGTTCGGCTGCTGGCGCGCGGCAGGCGCGGCCCCGGTGGGTTCCCGGCGGCAGCTGGAAAACTCGATGCCAAGACGCAGGTCTGGCGCTGGTCGGAGGTGGCGCAGTGGTTTGAGGACAATGTCGGTCGCATCGCAGGCGGTGCGCACGCGGCGTTCCTTGCGGCCGTCAACGACGTTCTTGACCTCCGGCGAGTCGCCGGCGATGCACTCGAGCAGCCTGGGGTTGCCGAGGCCGTGGCAGCGCTGCTCCCCGAGCAGCTCACGGTCGCGGTCCACAGCGCTGCTTAGCGGCTGGCGCGACCGCAATTTCCGCTGGCACCGCTACGACCTGGTCGATCCGACGCGTGCAGTCGGCGTCCTGATCGACGAGATCGACCGGGACCCGACCGGCATCTTCTGGGGCTGACCCGGACCACGCGGGGCGCCGCCTGAGGCAGCGTTTTCGTCGGAAGCGACGCCGTCGCGCACCTGACGAGGTGTATGCCCAATCCGAGCGGCCGACGGTTGTTCGCTGCGTGTGTTGCCAGTCCGCGATGCCGGGGGAGGGACTCGAACCCCCGACACGCGGATTATGATTCCGCTGCTCTAACCGACTGAGCTACCCCGGCGGGAACGCCAGTGTAGCCAGGGACTCAGCCATGGCCACGACCACTCTGCTTGCCGTCCCGAACGTGTCCGAGGGCCGCGATCGCGAGACGATCGCGGCCATCGGCAGCGCCTTCGCCGCCGGCGCTCGGCTGCTCGATCTGCACTCCGACGCCGATCACAACCGCTCGGTGTACACGCTCGCCGGGAAGCCGCAAGCGCTGGCGCATGCCGTTGTCGCGGGGGCGCGCGAGGCGCTCGAGCGGGTCGACCTGGCGGCGCACGACGGCGTCCATCCGTGCGTGGGCACGATCGACGTCGCGCCGATCGTCTTCTTAGACGATGCGCGTATCGGCGCCGCGTGCGCGGAGGCGCTGCTGCTCGGCGATCTGCTGGGCGGGGAGTTGGGGCTGCCGGTCTTTCTCTACGGCGGGCTCGGCGGGGGACGCACCCGTGCCGACCTGCGCCGCGGTGGGCTCGCGGGGTTGGCCGAGCGAATGGCCGATGGCGAACTCGTGCCGGACTTCGGTCCGGCAGAGCCGCATCGCACGGGCGGGGTCGTGCTGGTGTCGGCCCGCCCGCCGCTGGTGGCGTTCAACCTGCTGCTCGCCGAAGGCGCCACGCTGGCGCAGGCGCGAGCGGTCGCGGCCCGGATCCGCGAGGGCGGGGAGGAGGGATTGCCCGGCCTACGTGCGATTGGCCTGGAGCTCGAACGACAGGGAGCCGTACAGCTCTCGATCAATGTGGAGGACCCGCTGTCGCTGCCACTGGCCGCGATCGTCGAGGCCGTCCGCCGCCACGCGACGGTCGCGACGGCCGAGTTGGTCGGCCTCGCGCCACGCGCGGCGCTTGACGGATTTCCGGCCGACGTCGCACTGCCCGGCTTCGACCCGGCGCGCCATCTGATCGAAAACGCGCTCGAGGACGACCACTTAGACTGAGGTCGTGGCCCAGAAGACCAAGCGCAAGCGCCGCACCAAGCACCGCGGGACGGCCGCCGGGACGATCGAGGTGCGCGGGCGCACCGGGCGCAAGCCGACGGCCGCCGAGAAGAAAGGCTCCGAACGCGACCAGGCGCGTGAGCGCCGCCTGGCGCGCCTCGACACGCCCCCGACGTGGGCGTCGGCTGCGAAGCGGTCGCTCTTTGCCGTGGCGTTCTTCTTCATCGCCCTCGTCTTCCTGTTCAAGCGCCCAATCGGCGCCGCCGCTGGGCTGGCCGCCGTGATGGTGCTGATCTACATCCCGATGGGCTTCTACACGGATCAGTTCCTCTACCGTCGCCGCCAAGCCAAGAAGGCTGTCAAGAGCAAGACCACCAAGCGCTGATGGACGTCCGCATGCTGACGGTCGGGCCGGTGCAGGAGAACTGCTTCGTGCTGCGCGCCGACGGCGCCGAGCGCGCGATCGTCGTCGACCCCGGCGACGAGCCGCAGCGCATCATCGACACGATCGCTGACCTGGGAGTCGACGGCGTGGACGCGATCCTGGTGACCCACACCCACTTCGACCACATCGGCGCGGTCGCTCCGCTGGCGCGCGCGACCGGGGCGCCGGTCTACTGTCCCGAGCTCGAGCAGTTCATCCTCGCCGACATCACGAGCTGGACGCCACCGGGGTTCGGGCCGTTCGAGAGCTACGACGCGGACCACGCGGTCAAGGGCGGCGAGCACCTGTCGCTCGCCGGCATCGAGATCGACGTGCTGCACACGCCCGGCCATTCGCCGGGCCATGTCACCTATGCGGTCGGAGACCACGGCCTGCTGCTGTCCGGCGACGTCCTGTTCGAGGGTTCGGTGGGACGAGTCGACCTGCCCGGGGGCGATTGGGCGACGCTGCTCGAGTCGATCCGCAGGCTGGTCGACGGCTATCCGGGTGAGACCAGGGTCCTGCCGGGGCACATGGGGATCACCACGCTCGCTGCCGAGCGCGCCAGCAACCCCTTCCTGCGCGAGCTAGCGCCGCAGTGAAGGGCATTCAGGCGCCGCGTGGCACGTTCGACGTCCTGCCGGCGGAAGCGCCTGCACGTGAGGAGATAGAGGCCAAGGCGCGCCGGATCCTCGGTCACGCCGGCTACGGCCGGATCGAGACTCCCGCGTTCGAGGCGACCGAGGTCTTCACGCGCGGCGTCGGCGAGTCGACCGACGTCGTATCGAAGGAGATGTACACGTTCGACGACGGCGGTGGCCGCTCCATGACGCTGCGCCCGGAGGGCACCGCGCCGGTCTGTCGCGCCTACGTGCAGCACGGGATGCACAAGCTCGCGCAGCCGGTGCGGCT
>DASZZG010000251.1:0-5064 GCA_035543355.1 Solirubrobacteraceae bacterium
CCTGCGCCAGCCGGCCTCCCCAGTACGTGGACAGGCCGGTCAGCAACACCCGCCGCGAACGCATCACGCGGCACCGGCCGGGCGTTGCCGGGCAGTCGGTGCCCGTCGACGCGTCACAGCCAAACGCTCGTCCGCTTGGCGATCATCTCGAACAGGTTGCGCTGGATCCGCTCGCGGACCTCGTCGGCGACGTCCTGGACCAACGTCTTGTCCTGCCAGGGCTCGGCGCCCCAGCCGTCGGTCGGGATCGGCTCGAGAAAGCGGATCCTGAACTTCGCCGGCAGGTAGCCCAACATGCCGAGCGGCCCGAAGTGCGGGAAAGTCGGCGTCAACGGCACGTAGAGCAGTCCCGTCAGCCGGCGCAGCCGCTTGAACTGCGCGAAAACCGGCTGCGCCTCTTCGGCGCCGACCACCGCGATCGGCACGATCGGCGCGCCCGCGCGCATCGCGGCCTCGACGAATCCGCCACGGCCGAAGCGCTGCAGGCGGTAGCGATCCTTGTAGAGCTTTTCCGTTCCCTTCCGACCTTCGGGAAAGACGAGCACCAGCTGGCGCTCGTCGTGCAGCAGCCTGTGGACGTTGGCGGGGTGCGCGGGGACACCGCCGACCTTGGCGACGAGCATCGAGAAGCCGGGGAACCCCTTGAAGAAGTGCTCGACCGTCAGGTGCAGCGGACGGGGGTGGCCGTGCTCCTCCTTGATCGCCTTGGCGATCATCGGCGCGTCGGGCGGCAGCGCTCCAGCATGGTTGGAGACCAGCAGCGCGCCGCCATCGGCGGGCACGTTGTCGACTCCCTCGACCTCGCAGCGAAACCAGTAGCGATACAAGAACTCGACGAGCGTCCGGTCAAGCAGTCCCTCTATGCGCTCGGAGCGCCCCCAGTCGGTGACGCGGCGCTCGGGCTCGAGGCCGGGCAGCAGGTCGCGCGGGTCCTGCTCGCCCGGGTCGACGGTCGCCGGCAGACGGTTCGACGGCTCGGACCCGGCACCGCCGGGGACGTCGGCGACGCGGTGGCGCAGGGGCGTGCTCGGTTCGGGAGCCATAGCCGCGCAATTCTCCCACGAGCCGGCGCCGGGTAGCTTGTACAGATGGCGATCGCCCCAGACCGCGCCGCTCCGTCCGCTGCAAACGCGGACGACGGCTACGGACCGATCGGGCGGTCCGAATGGATGGACATCGACTGGCGCGAGCACCTGCGCTGGGTTCGCGTGCACCGTCGTTGGGTCAATTGCGTCGACATCGGAGAGGGACCTCCGCTCGTGTTCGTCCACGGGCTCTCGGGCTCGTGGCAGAACTGGCTCGAGAACATCCCCCACTTTGCCCGCACGCACCGCGTGATCGTGCCCGATCTGCCCGGGTTCGGCTGCTCGCAGATGCCGTCCGAGAAGATCTCGATCAACGGCTATGCGCGCTGGCTCGATGAGCTCTGCGCGCGGCTCGAGCTGGAGTCCACCGACATCGTCGGCAACTCCATGGGCGGTTTCGTCGCAGCGGAGTTCGCACTCGCGTTCCCGCAGCGGGTCAAGCGGCTGGCGCTCGTCTCCGCCGCGGGCATCAGTACGGAGCAACAGCGCAACGAGCGCATGCTCGTGCTGCTGCGCAAGACCGAATTCGTCGCCATCTGGCTAGCCGGCAAGACCGAGCGAGCCGCGCTACGGCCGGGCCTGCGCCGCTTCGCCTCGTTCATCTTCCGCCACCCCGAGCGCCTGCCCGGACCGCTGATCGTCGAGCAGGCACGCGGCGGGGGCAAGCCAGGGTTCATCGACGCGCTCGACGCGTGCACCTCCTACCCGCTGCGCGAGCGGCTGTCACAGATCTCCTGCCCGACGCTGATCGTCTGGGGCGACAGCGACCGGCTCGTGCCCTTGCGCGACGCCGACGTCTTCGAGGCGCTGATCGACGGATCGCGCAAGCTCGTCTACGCGGACACCGGACACGTGCCGCAGCTGGAACGCCCGGCGCGCTTCAACCGCGACGTCGAGCGGCATCTCGCCTAGCCGGTTACGGCTCCTTCGCTGGCGCTCGAGACGAGGCGGGCGTACTTCGCCATCGCGCCCCACGCATAGGCGGGCGGCGGCGATTCGTAGTCCGCCACGCGCGTGGCGATCTCGGCGTCGGACAGCGCCACGTCTAGGCGTCGCTGCTCGATGTCGATCCGAACCTCGTCGCCGTCGCGCACGCAGGCGATCGGACCACCGCGCGCCGCTTCCGGTGCAACGTGCCCGGCCATCAGGCCGTGGGTCGCGCCGGAGAAGCGCCCGTCGGTGATCAGCGCAACCTGATCGCCGAGCCCTTCGCCGACGAGCGCCCCCGTAACCGAGAGCATCTCGCGCATCCCCGGCCCGCCGGCGGGCCCCTCGTTGCGGATGACGACCACGTCGCCCGGATTGATCGCTGAGGCGGTCACCGCGGCCATCGCGTCCTCCTCGGACTCGAACACGCGCGCCGGCCCGCTCTGGCTGAGACGCTCGGTGCCGGCGAGCTTGACCACGCACCCCTCGGGGGCAAGGTTGCCGCGCAGGATCGCGAGCCCGCCGCTGTCCTTGATCGGGTCCGACAACGGTCTGACGACGCGCTGACCGTCGGGCTCAACGGCCTCCGCTGCGTGCTCACCAATGGTGCGCCCCGTGACAGTCGGCGCGTCCGCGTGCAGCAGCCCCGCGTCGAGCAGGCGCCGGGCGACGAGCGCGATGCCGCCGGCGCGGTAGAGGTCGGCGGCGACGTAATTGCCCGAAGGCTTGAGGTCGCATAGCAGCGGCGTGCGGCGAGAGATCCGGTCGAAGTCGTCGATCGACAGTTCCACGCCCGCCTCGCGCGCCACCGCGAGCAGGTGCAGCACGCCGTTGGTCGAGCCACCCGAGGTGGCGATCGCCATGATCGCGTTCTCGAGCGATTCGCGGGTTATCAGGTCGCGTGCGCGCTGACCGCGCTCGAGCACGTCCATCACCAGCCGGCCGGCATCGACCGCGACCTGCGCTCGCGCGCCATCCTCCGCGGGCACCATCGCGGATCCCATCGGCGAGATTCCCATCACCTCGAACGCCATCGCCATCGTGTTCGCCGTGAACTGCCCGCCGCAGGCGCCCGCTCCCGGCGATGCGACCTCCTCCAGGTCTGTCAGGTCCTGATCGGAGATCGAGCCGGCCGCGTGGGCGCCAACCGCCTCGAAGACGTCCTGGATCGTGACGTCCTTACCTCGGAAGTGCCCCGGCAGGATCGATCCTCCGTAGAGCATCACGGCCGGTACGTCGAGCCGCGCAAGCGCCATCACCGTCCCGGGGATCGTCTTGTCGCACCCGGAGAGTGCGATCACCGCATCGAAGAGATGTCCGCGGGCAACAAGTTCGATCGAGTCGGCGATCAGCTCGCGCGATACGAGCGACGTCTTCATGCCCAAGGTGCCCATCGTGATGCCGTCGGAGATCGCGATCGTGTTGAACTCCATCGGCGTGCCCCCGGCGGAGCGAATGCCCTGCTTGACCTTCGCCGCGAGCGCGCGCAGGTGGAAATTGCACGGCATCGTCTCGATCCACGTCGATGCGACGCCGATGATCGGCCGCGCCAGCGCTTCGTCGTCGTAGCCGATGCCCTTGAGGTATGCCCGCGCCGGAGCTCGCTCCGGTCCCTCGGTCAGGGCTCGGGACTGGTGCTTTGGGTCGAGCCTGGCGCCGTCGGTCACGGCGCCGCGACCGTGCCGCCCTCGGAGGGCTCCGAGCGCGATCCGCGCGCCTCGGCCCGCCGCGAGCTACGTGCCCGCTCGCGCTCCCACTGGCTCAGCCGCCAGAGGTCGCGGCGCACCTGTCGCGGATCCACCTGGCGCCCGGGCAGATGCATGTTGGCTCGGGCGAGCAGGCCGCGCTCGTCGCCGGTCAGCGCCATCCACTTGGCGAGCACGTCATCCGATGCCGGCAGCCGCGTCGATCCGTAGGGCCTCGTCTCATCCGGAAACTCGATGCAGTATTCGCTCAGCAACACGCCCGTCTGCGGGAGATACGCGACAACGGGCTTGTGCGCGTAAACGAGGTAGGCGTACGGAGCCCCGGCAAAGTCTTCGCCGTGCGGGCCGGTGGCCTGGCGCCCCCAGACGCGCAGCAGACCGAGGTCGCGGTACATCGCCCATTCCTCGTCGCTGACGCACGACTTCAACAGTTCGCGCGCACGTTGCTCGGCGCGCCGTTCGCGCCCTGGGTCATAGCCGGCAATGCCCGGATCGTGGCGACGGGCCTGGCGCCGCGCATGCAGCTGTTCGAGCCGTGGCAGCGCGATCTCCGCGAGCAGCGCCACGATCACGATTGCCGTGGCGCAGACCGCGACCATCATGGGTTAACGATTCCTCCGGTGAGCCCCTGGGGCCACTAGGACCACTCTGATCAGCGTCCGCCGGCGGCGCGCGGAAAGAAGATCACCCGCTCCGCGTCGCGCGGAACCTCGTCGAAAGTCGTGACCATCTGGGCCTGCCTGCGAGCCCCCTCGGAAAGGGGCACGGCCGCCCACATGCCGGCGTCGAGCTGCGCGCGAAAGGCCTCGATCAGGTCACGCTCCTGCTCGGCGACGTCCACGTCGCCCTCGGCGATCAGCACCTCGCCATGGCCTGGTTTCATCCGCAACAGCTTCATCCCGGGGCGATTATGACAAAGGCCGGACCTTGCTGGCGTCATTCTGATGGCCGAGCGAGGCCCAGCACGTCGACCGGGCCAGCCCCCGCTCCGAGGAAGCGCAGCCCGTCACGGACGGCGTCGCCGGCAATCGCCCGAGCGATCCGCGCCGCTTGCAGTGGCGAGTCGCGATGGGCGAGCCGACCCGCGAGCACCGCGGAATGCGTGCAGCCCGAGCCGTGCGCCGCACCATCGGGATGCCGCGCACCCTCGATCTCGATCACCTCGCCGCCATCGCAGTAGTGGTCGGAGGCGGCCTCCGCGTGGCCACCCGTGACGACCGCGACATCCGGCCCGAGCGCTCTGACCGCCCGTGCAAGCTGACGCGGGTCGGCGTCGGGCAGGTCGCAGAGCAGCCGCGCCTCGGGAACGTTCGGCGTAACGACAGTGACGGTCGCCAGCAGTTGGT
>DASZZG010000252.1:0-1885 GCA_035543355.1 Solirubrobacteraceae bacterium
CGAGCTCGCAGCGACTTGCAGTCAGCGCTGCGCTCGCTCGGCTCGGACACGGCGGAGGTGGTCGCGGTGTCGTCGATCCCGCCCGAGCAGGGAATCGATGACCTGGTCGCTGCGCTCGACGCGCACCGCGCCCGCGTGGACCTGCCGGCGCGGCGGTTGCATGCCCGCCGCGCCTGCGCGCTGGCAGACTTCGTCGCCGAGCACGGCGAGCGTGGCCTGCGCGCGCTCGGCGGACGCCGCGAGGCGCAGCGCTGGCTGACCGACCAGGACCCGGGCCTCGACGTGCCATCGCTCGCGCGCGCGCTCGAGCGCCGCGCCGCCGAAAGCGCCTGAGCCCGCTGCACGCCACAAGCCTGCGATAGCGTCGCCGGTATGCACAGCCGGCTCGTCGACGTGGGGATCATGGTGGGCGCCTTCGCCTTCGCCACCGCGTTCGCAGGCCTCCTCGGCGCCGCGAACCTCGGCACCGCGCTGAGCTTCGGCCAGATCGCTTTCGCGATCGCGCTTGTCGCGATCCTCGTACGCCGCTGAGCGGCGACCCACGGCCTAACGGCGACCGAGCTGTCGCCTGTCCGGCGGCTTGGGCTTGGGCTTGGGCGGAGGTGCGGGGCCGAGCACCGGCCCGTGCGGCTGTGGCCCCGAGGCCAGGTTGGCGATGCGCCAGCCGCCGCGCTCCCTCACCAGGCGCAGCGTGTCGATCGATTCCGGCTGACCGGCGGCGACGCTGCGGACGGTCGCGAGCGCATCCGTCGGGCGCCCCTTCGGGCCCTCGAACAGCACACGCTGGACGGTCAGCTTCGGCTGGCGCACGCCACCCAGGCCGACGCGCAGCGCGACGGGGCAGGGCAGCCCCGCCTGCGTCAGGCGCTCGACCAGTCGCCGCGAGAGGATCCGGTCGCAAAGGGCGGTGTAGTCGTGACGGGCGGTCGCCGTTTCAAAGCGCGCGAGCGTCGCCCGCACCAGCGAAGACTGGTCGCCCTGCCCGCTACAGCCGATCGCCGCCGGGACGAGCGTTGCGGCGAGCGCGACGGCCAGCAGCGGTCGTGGGCGGGGGTGCATCGCGGCAAGGGTAGCCTGTGCGTTGTGCGACTCGCCCCACTGATCGATGGCCACGGCCGGCCGATCTCCGACGTTCGCCTGTCGATCACCGATCGCTGCAACTTCCGCTGTCAGTACTGCATGCCGGCGGATGGCCTCCAGTGGCTCGAGCGCGCGGAGATCCTGACCTTCGAGGAGATCGCGCGACTGGCGCGGCTGCTGGCGGCGATGGGAGTCAGCGACATGCGCGTGACCGGTGGCGAGCCGCTGGTGCGGCGTGATCTGCCTCGCCTGGTGTCGATGCTGAGCGAGATCGAAGGTCTCACCGACCTGTCGCTGACGACCAACGGCTTTGGGCTAGAGCGTTTGGCCGAACCGCTGGTACGAGCCGGGGTCCGGCGCTTCAACATCTCGATCGACTCGCTCCAGCGCGATCGCTTTTTCGAGATCACGCGCCGCGACGCGCTGCCCCAGGTGCTCGCCGGCCTGCGCGCGCTCGCCCGGTTCCCCGAAGCGCACCCGATCAAGGTCAACGCGGTCGCCGTGCGCGGGTTCACCGAGCAGGAGGTCCTGCCGTTCGCGCGCTTTGCGCGCAGCGAGCCCTACGAGGTCCGGTTCATCGAGTTCATGCCGCTCGATGGCGATCGCGCCTGGTCGGCTGACAGCGTCCTCGAGGGCGCCGAGATCCGCGCGATCATCGAGCAGCACTGGCCACTGGAACCGGAGCCGCGCGAGCCGAGCGCGACGGCGCGCGTCTACCGGTTTGCCGACGGCAAGGGCAGGATCGGCTTCATCAACCCCGTGTCCGAGCCCTTCTGCGGGGACTGCAACCGCATTCGCCTGACAG
>DASZZG010000253.1:0-7863 GCA_035543355.1 Solirubrobacteraceae bacterium
GCTCGAGCGCATTGGGCTCCCGGCCGATCCGGCTGACGATCAGCTCGTACTCGTCGTCGGTCAGGCCGAGTTCTTGATGGCGCGTCACTGTCGGAGCCTTAGATACCACGCGCGTAACTGCCCGAACACCGGAGCGAAGCGCTCCGCAGTACCCCGCGAGCGTCGCACGACCACCGGCTTCGCCGGCGGTGCCCGGGGCCCTGAGCGAAGCGGCGAAGCCGCGAAGCGGTCACCTTCGCGCCATCGCGAACTTGGCCTGACCGACGACGAGTACGAGCTGATCGTCAGCCGGATCGGCCGGGAGCCCAACGCGCTCGAGCTGGCGATGTTCTCGTTGATGTGGTCCGAGCACTGCTCCTACAAGCATTCGCGCAAGCTGTTGCGCCGGCTCCCCACCGAGGGCGAGGGGCTCGTACTCGGGCCTGGCGAGAACGCCGGGGCGGTCGACGTCGGCGGCGGTCTCGTTGCTGCGTTCAAGGTCGAGTCGCACAACCACCCGTCCGCGGTCGAGCCGTTCCAGGGCGCCGCCACCGGCGTTGGCGGCATCCTGCGCGACATCTTTGCGATCGGCGCTCGGCCGATCGCGGTGCTCGACTCGCTGCGCTTCGGCGAGCTCGACTCGGAGCGCTCGCGCTATCTGCTCCAGCGTGCGGTCGCGGGGATCGGGCACTACGGGAACTCGATCGGTGTGCCGACCGTCGGAGGCGAGCTCTACTTCGAGCCCTCCTATGAGCACAACTGCCTGATCAACGCGATGTGTGTCGGGCTGGCGCCGCGGGAGCGGCTGATTCGCTCGGCCGCGACGGGCCCTGGCAACGCGCTGGTCCTGCTCGGCGCGGCGACGGGGCGCGACGGAATCGGCGGAGCCTCGGTGCTTGCCTCGGCCGAGCTTGGCGAAGGCGACGAGTCAAAGCGCCCGAGCGTGCAGATCGGCGATCCGTTCGAGGAGAAGCGACTGCTGGAGTGCTGCCTCGAACTGCTCGACGGTGGACTGCTGGTCGCGCTCCAGGACCTCGGCGCCGCGGGGTTGACGTCGTCGGCGTCCGAGATGGCGTCCAAAGGTGGCGTCGGCCTCGACATCGACGTCGCCTCGGTGCCGCTGCGCGAGGCCGGCCTGGAGCCTTTCGAGGTGATGATCTCCGAGTCCCAGGAGCGGATGCTCTGCGTCGTCGCGCCGCAGCGCCTCGACGAGGTGAATGCCGTTTGCGCCCGCTGGGAGGTGCGCAGCAGCGTGATCGGCGTCGTTACCGCGGGTGACAGGCTGCGCGTGCTCGACGGCGACGAGCTGGTTGGTGACCTGCCGGTTGCGGCGCTGGTGGACGACTGTCCGCTCTACGACCTCGTCCCCGAGCGGCGGGTGTCGGCGGCCGAGCTGTATCCCGCAGCTCCGCGCACCTTGGCCTCCGACGAGCCTGCGGCGATCCTCTGCGCCCTGCTTGGCTCGGCCAATCTCGCTTCGCGCCGGCCGGTGTTCGAGCAATACGACTGCATCGTGGGGTCGCGCACCGTGCGCCGCCCGGAGCAGGCCGACGCCGCTGTGCTCACGCTGCCGGCGAGCGGCTCGGCCCGCGGCGCGATCGCGGTGTCGATCGACGGCAACGGCCGGCGGGTCGCCTGCGATCCGTACGCGGGCGCGGTCGAGGCGGTGCTCGAATGCGCCGCCAACCTGGCGTGTGTCGGCGCGCAGCCGCTCGGCCTGACCAACTGCCTCAACTTCGGCAACCCGGAGAAGCCCCAGATCGCCTGGCAGCTCGAGCGCGCGGTCACAGGCCTCGGCGACGCCTGTCGCGCGCTCTCGATCCCGGTGGTCGGCGGCAACGTCTCCCTTTACAACGAGGCGCCCGGTGGCCCGATCTACCCCACGCCGGTCGTCGGCATGGTGGGCGCGCTGCCCGACCCCGAGCACGCCGGTGGCATGGCGTTTGCCGAGGGCGACTGGGTGGGCCTGCTGACGACCGCCGATTACGCGCCCGCGATCCCCGGGTCCGAGCTCGCAAAGCTGCGCGGCGACCCGCTGCCGGATCGCTTGCCTCACGCCGATCTCGCCCAGGCGGCTGCGCTGCACGCAAAGGTCCGCGACGCGGTGCGCAGCGGTGCCGTGAGCTGCGCTCACGATGTCGCCGAGGGCGGCGTGGCCGCGGCGGTCGCCGAGTGTTGCCTCGCGGGAAACGTTGGCGCGGCGCTCGAGATCCCGCCAGGGCGCGACGGCGATCCGCTCTCGCTGCTCTTCGGCGAGCACTTCGGCGTGGCGTTCATCGTGTCCGGTCCGGTTCCCTTGCGCGTGATCGACCTCGGCGCGGTCGGGCTCGGGTTCGCGGGCGGAGATCGGCTCGATGTCAATTGCTGGGAGCTGCGCTGCGACCTCGCGCTCGATCAGCTGCGCGGTCCTTGGGAGAGGGGCCTCGAGCGGGCGTTGCAGTGAACCACCGCGCTCGCGGCAAGCCCGCAATCTCGGCATCTTGCGGCGCCCGAGCCGGCGGGCGCGCGCATAGCCGCTGCTACTCTTGGTCCTCTGGACAGGTCGCCTGGGGCACTTGTCCTATGCGCCGCCTGACTGCTCTCACTTGATGACCGAGCTCGATCAGCGCGATGGCCCGCGCGACGAATGCGGCGTCTTCGGGGTCCACGCCCCGGAGCGCGATGTCGCGCGTTTGGCCTACTTCGCGCTCTACGCGCTGCAGCATCGTGGCCAGGAGTCCGCGGGGATCGCCAGTGCCCAGAACGGCCGGATCATGGTCACGCGCGCGGAAGGGCTGGTCAGCCAGGTGTTCGACGAGCCCAAGCTGAGCACGCTCCAGGGCGATACGGCGATCGGGCACGTGCGCTACTCGACGACCGGCTCGAGCGATTGGCGCAACTCCCAGCCGGTCTGGCGCTCCGACCGCCATCAGCTCGCACTCGCCCACAACGGCAACCTGATCAACGCCGTCGAGCTGCACGCGGAGCTGAGCGAGCGCGGCGTCGCCTTCGAGTCGACGTCGGACTCCGAGATCATCGCCGCGCTGCTCTCCTCCCACGAGGCGGACACGATCGAGGAGGCGATCGCCGACGTGATGCCGCGACTGCAGGGCGCCTTCTCGACGATCGTTCTCTCAAAGGACGGGGTGGTCGCCTTCCGCGACCCCCACGGGCTGCGTCCGCTGGCTTTGGGGATGGTCGGCGACAGCTACTGCGTCGCATCGGAGTCGTGCGCCTTCGACATCATCGGCGGCCAGCTGCTGCGCGAGGTCACGCCCGGCGAGCTCGTCTCAATTGGCGAGCGCGGGATCGAGACGCGCCAGGTGATCGACGGCCAGCGGCGCGCGTTCTGCCTCTTCGAGTACATCTACTTCGCCCGGCCCGACTCCTACATGGGCGGCTCCCAGCTGCAGGAGGCTCGCGGGCGGATGGGTGAGATCCTCTGGCGCGAGGCCCCGGCTGACGCCGATCTCGTGATCGCGGTGCCGGACTCCGGCAATGCCGCGGCGCGCGGCTACGCGCGCGCCAGCGGGCTGCCGCACGACGACGGCTTTGTCAAGAACCGCTACGTCGCGCGCACCTTCATCCAGCCTGGACAGGAGCTGCGCAAGCACGGCCTGCGGATGAAGTTCAACCCGCTTCCCTCGATCGTCGCCGACAAGCGCCTGGTCGTCGTCGACGACTCGATCGTGCGTGGCAACACGACCCGCCAGATCGTGCAGATGCTGCGCGACGCGGGCGCTCGCGAGGTGCACATGCGCATCTCCGCGCCGCCGATCCGGCACCCTTGCCACTACGGGATCGACATGTCCACGCGCGAGGAGATGATCGCGCACAAGCGCAGCGTCCCCGAGATCGCCGCCGAGCTCGGCTGCGATTCGCTCGCCTACCTCTCGCTCGAGGGCGTCTACGAGGCGGTCAAGCAGGACCGCAGCACCCATTGCGACGCGTGCTTCACCGGCGAGTACCCGCTCGAGGGCACGTCCGAGGCCGGCGGCAAGTTCGCGCTCGAGCGCTCGCTGCCGCTTATCCGCGCCTAACATCGCTCTGTTGCGCGCGACTGCAACGGGCCGTTCGCGGACTGCGCGCGAAGCGAGTGAGACCGCCGGGAGCGCCGCTATCGTCGGCCGCGATGGAAGTAGGCGACGCGCTCAAGCAGCATTTCGGATTCGACGAGTTCCGCCCCGGGCAGGCCGAGGCCGTCGAGGCCGCCCGCTCGGAGCGCGACGTCCTCGTCGTGATGCCGACGGGATCGGGCAAGTCGCTCTGCTACCAGCTGCCCGCGCTGATCGGCGATCGCGTCGCGGTCGTCGTCTCGCCGCTCGTCTCGTTGATGACCGACCAGGTCGACGCGCTGGCAAGGATCGCCCCCGGCCAGGCGGCGCTGGTCAACGCGCAGCAGGACACCGCCGCCAATCGCGAGGCGCTGCGGCGCGCCGTCGCCGGTGAGCTGCGGCTGCTTTACGTCGCGCCCGAGCGCTTCTCCGCACAGGGGTTCGCCGACGAGCTGCGAACGGCGAACGTCGGCCTGTTCGTCGTCGACGAGGCTCACTGCGTCTCGCAATGGGGGCATGACTTCCGACCCGACTACTTCCGCCTCGCCGACGCGGCGCGCTACGTCGGCGCGCGCTCGATCGTTGCTTCGACCGCGACCGCGACCCCTCGAGTCGCCGCCGACATCGTCGAGCGGCTCGGCCTGCGCGATCCCCTGCGCGTGACGACGGGCTTCGATCGGCCAAACCTCTCCTTCGCCGTCGCGCCGTGCCGCGGGCGCGCCGAGAAGCACTCCCGCATCGCGGCGACGCTCGCGCAGCCGGATGCGCTGCCGGCGATCGTCTACGCGGGCACGCGCGCCGGCTGCGAGCGCCTCGCAACCACGCTGCAGGGAGAGCTGGGCGAGCACGTCGATCCCTACCACGCTGGTCTCGGGCGGGCCGAGCGCGCCGAGGCGCAGCGCCGCTTCATGGAGGGCGAGACGCGCGTCGTCGTCGCCACCAACGCCTTCGGGATGGGCGTCGACAAGGCCGATGTCCGCACCGTCTGTCACGAGAGCGTTCCGCAGTCGATCGAGGCCTACTACCAGGAGGCAGGTCGTGCCGGGCGCGATGGAGCGCCGGCGCGCTGTCTGCTGTTCGCCGAGGGGCGGGACAAGGGCCTGCACGTGTTCTTCATCGAGCGCGCCCGCTCCGACGACTCGGCGGTCGAGCAGGTCGCCCGGCGGCTCGCCGGTGGGGGCGCCGGCACGACGTATGACGTCGACTTCGCCGAGCTGAAGCGGATCGCCGGCGACGACGACGACGGCCTGCGCTCGATCGTCGGGCAACTGGCGCGCGCGGGAGTCATCGCACCGACGCCGGCGCCAGCCGATCGCGCGGTAGGAAAGGTCCTCGGGCCGTTCGACGGGCGCGCGCGGTCGCTCTGCCGCACCGCTGCGAAGGAGGCCGAACGCGCACGCTGGCAGCAGTACCGCGCCATCTGGCGCTTCGTCGAGCAGAGCTCATGTCGCCGCACCGTGATCCTGCGCCATTTCGGCGATCGCGCCCAGCCCTCGCCCTCGGGTCCGTGCTGCGACGTCTGCGACCCCTCGCTGGTTCCCGCCGCCGCGCGGGGCCGCTCGCCCCTGTCCGCCACGGCGACGCCCGGTGACCCGGGCGACCTCGATGCCGCGATCTGCGAGACCGTGTCGAGCGCGGACCCCGCGGTCGGGCGCACACGCGCGGTAGAGATCCTGCGCGGTGGTCGCTCAAAGCCGATCCGGCGCCACTCCTACGACGGTCTGCCGCGCTACGGCAGCTTCGGTCACCTCTCCGCCGAGCAGGTCCTGCGGCGCGTCGACGAGCTGCTTGCGGCGGGCCGCCTGCGCTCGAGCGGCGGGCGCTATCCCACGCTCGCCCCGGCATGAGCGCGACGCTGCGGGTCGGCGTGCTCGTGTCCGGCGCGGGCACGAATCTGCAGGCCCTGCTCGACAGCGTCCACGGGCGCGACGGGATCGAAGTGGCGGGTGTTGCCTCGAACGTTGCCGACGCCCCCGCGCTCGCGCGCGCACGTGAATCCGGGGTGCCGACGGCGGTCTTCGAGCTCTCCGATCACCCGGGCGCGCGCGCGAGGCGCGACCAGGCGATTGCCGACTGGCTGTCCGAGCGCGCCGTTGGCCTGGTGGTCCTCGCGGGGTACATGCAGTTGCTCACGCCGGAGTTCCTGGCCCGCTTCCCCGGCGCGGTCATCAACGTGCACCCGGCTTTGCTGCCGGCTTTCCCCGGGCTGCGCGCGATCGAGCAGGCGCTCGAGCACGGGGTCAAGGTCTTCGGCGTGACTGTGCACTTCGTCGACGAGGGCGTCGACTCGGGGCCGATCATCTTTCAACGTGCGCTCGAGCTGCCCGACGCGCGCGACGCCGCCGAGGTCCACGACGCGCTGCGGCCGCTGGAGCACGAGCTGCTGCCGGCTGCCGTGCGCGCGATCGCCGACGGCCGGGTGAAGTTGGACGCTGGGCACCCGCGCCGCGTAATCGTGGGCTAGGCCCGGCTCCGGCAAGTTAGGGCCCGTTCGTTACGAACCCTTATCCTCGCAGCACGGATGGAAGAGGCCGAGGCGACGACGACGGGGATGGACGGCGCGACCGAGCCCGGGGAGGTGCGCGTGCGCCGCGCGCTGTTATCGGTGTCGGACAAGCGCGGGATCGCCGACTTCGCTCGCGGGCTTTCAGAGCTGGGCGTCGAAATCGTCTCCACCGGTGGGACCGCCGCCGAGCTCGATGCCCAGGGTGTTGCAGTGCGCATGATCGAGGACCTGACGGGCTTTCCCGAGATCATGGATGGCCGGGTGAAGACGCTTCACCCAAAGCTCTACGCGGGCCTGCTCGCGCGCCGCGACGAACCAAGCCACCTGCGCGCGGCGGCCGAGCACGGCGTCGAGTGGGTGGACCTCGCCTGCGTGAACCTCTACCCATTCGAGCGCACCTCCGCGCGCCGCGGGGTCGATGACGGTGAGGTGATCGAGAACATCGACATCGGCGGTCCGACGATGATCCGCGCGGCGGCCAAGAACTTTGCCTTCGCGGCGGTCGTGGTCGAGCCGGAGTCCTACGACGCCGTGCTCGCCGAGCTGCGCGAAGCCGACGGGCGGCTCTCCCTGCAAACGCGCGAGACCCTCGCAGCGGAGGCGTTCGCCTACACCGCCCGCTACGACACGGCGATCGCACGCTGGTTCGCCGAGCGCGGCGCCGACTTCCCGCCGCTGTACGTGCGCGCCTTCGAGAAGGTGGTCGATCTGCCCTATGGCGAGAACCCGCATCAGCGTGCCGCCCTCTACAACCAGGTGGGCGCGCGCATGAGCCTGCTGTCGATGGTGCAGCAGCACGCGGGCAAGGCGCTCTCCTTCAACAACCTGCTCGACCTCAACTCTGCGCGTCTGCTGCTGGCTGAGTTCCAGGTTCCGGCGTGCGTGATCATCAAGCACAACAACCCCTGCGGCTGCGCGCTCGGTCGCGACGGCCTCGACGCCTACCAGCGCGCCTTCGCGGCCGACCCGATGAGCGCGTTCGGCGGTGTCATCGCGGTCAACCGGCCGGTCGATCGCGCGCTCGCCGAAGCGCTGACGCAACAGTTCGTCGAGGTCCTGTTTGCTCCTGTCTATGACGAGCAGGCGCTCGAGGTGCTCGCATCCAAGCCGAACATGCGCGTGCTCGAGGACCACGAGCGGCGCGAGATCGGGGTCGAGGAAGCGGATCTGCGTCCCGTGCTCGGCGGCCTGCTGGTCCAGGACCGCGACGCCGGACCCGAGGAGCGCGAGCAGATGCAGGTGGTCACGGAGCGCAAGCCGAGCGAGAGCGAGTGGGAGCAGATGCTGTTCGCTTGGAAGGTCTGCAAGCACGTGCGCTCGAACGCGATCGTGCTCGCCCAGGAT
>DASZZG010000254.1:0-5914 GCA_035543355.1 Solirubrobacteraceae bacterium
TGATCGGCTACGGCAACCTCCAGCCGGGCGAGCGCGTGCTGGTCCACGCGGCCGGCGGCGGCGTCGGCATCGCGGCGACGCAGATCGCCAAGCGTCGAGGCGCAGAGGTGTATGGGACGGCGTCGCCTGGCAAGCACGACGCGATCCGCGGCTTCGGGGTCGACCACGCGCTCGACTACACGCGCGACGGCTGGGAGCGGGACCTGCCGAAGTTCGACGTGATCATGGACGCGATCGGGGGCAAGAGCTTCCGCCGCAGCTACGACCTGCTGAACTCGGGCGGGCGCTTGGTCTGCTTCGGCGCCTCGGCGGTCGTCTCCGGCGAGCGGCGCAACCTCGTCACCGCCGCGCGCGCGGCGCTCCAGATGCCGCGTTTCAACATGATCAAGCAGATGTCGGCGTCGAAGGCCGTCATCGGGCTCAACATGCTCACGCTGTGGCAAGACCGTGGGACGCTCGAGCCGTGGATCACGCCGCTGCGGGAGATGATCGACGACGGCACGATCAAGCCCGTCGTCGCCGAGTCCTTCGCGCTCGAGAACGCCGGCGACGCGCACCGCTTCATCACCGAGCGGCGCAACGTCGGCAAGGTAGTCCTCACGCCCTAGCCGCACGGGAGCGATCCCGGATTTGCGGCTCGCTCGCGCGCTGCTAGGCTCCCGGAGACATGTTGCGCCAGCTCGACCTTGCACTTCTGCTCCTCCCCCCTCGGGGGGAATAACGCGCCGGCGGCCGCGTAGCCGCGAGACCAGCAGAGCAGAAGCGAAGTTCGAGAAAGACAGGAGGCCGACATGGATGACCCAAATCGAGTACTGATCTTCGACACGACGCTGCGCGACGGCGAGCAGTCGCCCGGCATCTCGCTCAACACGGCCGAGAAGCTGGAGATCGCACACCAGCTTGCGCGCCTCGGCGTCGACGTGATCGAGGCCGGATTCCCGATCACCTCGCCGGGCGACTTCGAGGCCGTGCAGGCGATCTCGCGCGAGGTTCGCGGGCCGGTCATCGCGGGGCTGGCGCGCACGCACACGCAGGACATCGACGCCGCCTACAACGCCGTGCGCGACGCCGAGCGGCCACGCATCCACACGTTCATCTCGACGTCGGACATTCACATCGAGTACCAGCTCCAGACGACCCGGGAAGACGTCAAGGGACAGGCCCGTGCGGCGGTCGCTCACGCGAAGCAGTACGTCGACGACGTCGAGTTCTCGCCGATGGACGCGACGCGCGCCGAGCTCGAGTTCACGGCCGAGGTCTGCCAGATCGCGATCGACGAGGGCGCTACCACGATCAACATTCCCGACACCGTCGGCTACACGATGCCGCAGGAGTTCAGCGCCTACCTGGAGGGCCTCTACGGGCTGGTGCCGGCGCTGCGCGACGTCGTCGTCTCGGTGCACTGTCACGACGACCTCGGGCTCGCCGTCGCCAATTCGCTCGCCGGGGTGCTCGCCGGCGCCCGCCAGGTGGAATGCGCGATCAACGGCATCGGCGAGCGCGCGGGCAACGCTTCGCTCGAGGAGATCGTGATGCTGCTGCGCACCCGCCGCGCGGACCTCGACGGCCTCGGCACGCAGATCGACACGCAGGAGATCTCGCGCACTTCGCGGCTCGTGTCACGGTTGACCGGTTACTCGGTTCAGCCCAACAAGGCGATCGTCGGCCGCAACGCCTTCGCGCACGAGTCGGGGATCCACCAGGACGGCGTGCTGAAAGAGCGCACGACCTACGAGATCATGGACGCCACGAGCGTGGGCTTGGACGCCAACTCGATCGTTCTCGGCAAGCACTCCGGCCGCCATGCCCTGCGCCAGGCGCTCGAGGCGCTCGGCTTCACGCTGTCGGGCCAGGCGCTCAACGCCGCGTTCAAGCGCTTCAAGGAGATCGCGGACAAGAAGAAGCACGTCACCGCGATGGATCTCGAGGCGCTCGTGACCGACGAGCTGCGCGACGAGCTGGCCTCCTACACGCTCGAATGGTTCGAGGTCGAGGCGTCGTCGCGGCGGCCGCCGCACGCGCAGGTCGGCGTGCGGACGCCGGAGGGCAAGGAGGTGGTCGGGTCGTTCACCGGTGACGGGCCGGTCGACGCCGTCTTTCGCGCGATCAGCGCGGCCACGGGGATCGATGCGAAGTTGCGCGAGTTTCGCGTCGACGCGGTGACGAGCGGCCAGGACGCCCTCGGCGAGACGTCGGTGGTGCTCGAGCTCGGAGGGGTATCGGCCGCGGGCCAGGGCGTCTCGACCGACATCATCGAGGCGGCGGGCCGCGCCTACGTGCGCGCGCTGTCGAATGTCTTGAGGAAACAGGGGATCGCCGACGAGGCCGGCGAGACCCCTGCGCGGCCGGCCGGGCAGCTCACACCTACGCCGTAGCGACGAGCTCGCGCCCCTGCGCGTATCCCGCTGCGAGCACCCGCTCGCGGCGGGCTGGATCCATGAAGTTGTCGCCCATCACCTCACCCGAGGGCCGGTCGGGGCCGATCACGCGTACTCGTGCGCCGCGTTGGCGCAGCGCGAGCGTCTCGAGCTCAACCTGGGGTCGCATTGCCAGCGCCAGCCGCCCGATCGGCGATCGCAGTCGATCGAGTCGGGCGGTGGGAAAGAGGCAGAGCACCTCGCTGTGGCGCCCCGCCGGAGCGACGTCGATCGAAGTTGGGCTCCACACCCCTCCGTCGACGTACTCACGCCCGCCGATCAGCGCCGGGCGGAAGATCCAGGGAACCGCGCAGGACGCCTTCACGGCTTCGGCAGCCGTGGCCGCGGGAGCGCCCGGTGCGCCGAAGACCACGCGGCGCCCGCTGGCCCGCTCGACGGCTACCACGCGCAGCCGGCCGTCGAAGCGCGTGCCCCAGCGCTCGATCCGGTCGGCGAGCTGCTCGAGTCCCTCGCCCGAGTCAGCCACGCGAGCCAGCGCCAGCGCCCGGCCGTAGGCGCCTCCCGGGGAGGCCAGCGCGAGCGCGAGCGGCGCGAACGGCGTCGCCACCGTCGCGGCCGCACGCGCCGCCAACGACCCCAGCGTGGTCGCAAGGCTCGCCGACGGTGCGCGTGCGGGGTCCGCCGCGCGCGCCGGAAAGTCGGGCAGCCAGGGCTTGCGGCCGGCGACCAGGCGGGCCGCCACGATCGAGCCCGCGGACGTGCCGACGAAATGCTCGCAGCTGCGGAAGTCGATCCCTGACTCGCTTTCGACCCCGGCCAGGAGGCCGCTCATCCAGGCTTCGCCGAGGATCCCCCCGCCGCCGAGAACGAGCACGTCGGGTCGTTGGATCGTCGTTGGCCCCACGGAGCGCAGCGTAGCGTCGAGCCACGCTGAGCCGGCTTGGAGCGTCGCTCAGCGCCGCAGCAGCACGCCCAGCTGGGTGGGGGAGGCACCCGGCAGCGTCACCGACAGCGTCACCTGCAGCCGCCGCGAGCGCTTCGCGAGCGCCCGCCCAAAGCGTGTCAGGCGCGCATGCACCGTCACCGGGGCAGGGCCGCCGACGCGTGCTGACCCCGCCGCAAATCGCCGGCCGGACGCCGTTGCGACGACGCTGCAGTCACCGCTCTGCATCGCCGTGCAACGCACGGCGATGCCGCGGCGCAGGACGCTCGTCAGCCGCTGGACGCGGCTTGACGAGGCTGACGTGGCCGGTGGCGCAGCGGGGGGGGTCCCACCACCGCCCGAGGGGCTCGGGCCGGGGACGGTCGCAGGGACTGGACCGGGAGCGGTGCCGACGATTCGCGGCAGGCCGGCTACCGCGCGGGCCGCGTCGACGATTCCGGAGCCGTACTGGAGATCCGAGCTCGAGCCGTTCAGATGGGTCGCCGTTTCGAGGATGCGCTTCATCGCTGCCTGCCCGCGAATGCCCTCGGAAACCAGCAGCGCCGCGACCGCCGAGACGTGGGGTGTGGCCTGCGAGGTGCCCGCCAGCATGTGGTAGCCCCCGTCGTTCCAGGTCGACAAGACGTCCTCGTCGGTGCCGCTCAGGGCCGAGCCGCCTGGCGCCACGAGCGACACGCCGCCGCCGAAGTTCGAGTAATAGGCGCGGCTGCCGCGCTTGTCGACCGCGCCGACGCAGAGAATCCGCGCGGCCGAGGCCTGGCCGCAGAAGGGGAGGAAGGTGTCGTTGCCCGCGGCGCCGACGACGATCACGCCGTGGCTCACCGCCCGGTCGATCGCGTCGTCCATCTCGGTGCGCGAAAACGGAGACAGCAGCCCGCCTCCGCCGAGCGAGAGGTTGATCACGTCGGCCCCATGGGCGGCAGCCCAGTCGATGCCCTGGGCGACCGTGGCCGAGTCGCCGGTCCCGTCGTCGCCGAGAACCTTGACCGGCAGGATCTTGGCTCCCGGGGCGACCGACTCGACGCCGATCCCGTTGCCTGTGAGCGCGGCGATGATTCCCGCCACGTGCGTACCGTGCCCGTTTCCGTCAGGCGCCACGCCGTCCTGGTTGTTGACGAAGTCGTGGCCCGGTAGGACGTTGCCCGTGAGGTCGGGGTGATTGGCAGAGACGCCGGTGTCGACGACCGCGACGACGGCCCCGGCGCCGGTCGTCGTCTGATGGGCCGCGTCGGCCTCGACCATGTCGAGGTTCCACTGGTGCGCCCGCAGCGGATCGCTCGCCGGCGCGGGCGCCGCGCACACGAATGAGGCCACGAGCGCGGCGAGGGTGATGGCGGACGAGCGTTTCAAGCCAGCCACTGTAGACAAACGCCCGTCGGGCATGAGGCGTACGTGATAACGTACAGACGTATGGCGATTGCCGAGGCCCATCCGACGTCGATCGGCTCACGCGTACGCGCCCTGCGCGAGGCGATGGAGCTCTCGCTTCGTGATCTCGCGGAGCGCAGCGGCGTATCGGCGCCGATGCTCTCCCAGGTCGAACGCGGGGAGACCAGCCCTACGCTGGCGGTCGCGGCCCGGATCGCCTTCGGGCTGGAGCTGCGTCTTTCGCAGCTGCTGCGCCTCGACGAGGACGGCAGCGTGATCGTGGTCCGCGCGGGCGATCGCCGCAGAGGCGCACGCAGTGGCCGTGGGCACGCCTACGAGATTCTGACGCCGCCGCTGCCCGGCCTGCGCGCGGAGGTCTCGCGACACACGCTGGCCGCGGGCGCGAGCACGGGCGGACCCGGCGACCCCCCGATGCACGAACCCGGCTCGCGTGAGACCGCGGTCGTCGAGACGGGCGCCATGGTGCTGGTGTGTGACGGCGAGCGGCATGAGCTCGACGCCGGCGACAGCGTCACCTTCGACGCCGACCTGCCGCACCGCTTCGAAAACTCCGGCTCCGAAGAGGCGACCCTGCTGGCGATCCTTTCGGCGGGTCTGCGCAGGAGCTAAGTGGTCCACTAGATGACTGATTCCACGACCCCACGCACGATGCTCGACAAGATCTGGGACGGCCACGAGGTGGCCCCGGAGGTGCTTTACGTCGATCTGCACCTGGTCCACGAGGTCACCAGCCCGCAGGCCTTCGACGGCCTGCGGCTGGCCGATCGCAGCGTTCGCCGGCCGGACCGCACACTCGCGACCGCCGACCACAACGTCCCGACCGACGGGACGCCGATCGCCGCTCGCATCCGTGACGAGCTATCGCGCACGCAGGTGGAGACGCTCGAGCGCAACTGCGAGCAGTTCGGAGTCCCGATCTACTCGCTCGGCTCGCAACGCCAGGGCATCGTCCACGTGATCGGCCCCGAGCTGGGCGTCACCCAGCCCGGCATGACGATCGTCTGCGGCGATTCGCACACCGCCACCCACGGCGCGTTCGGCGCGCTCGCGTTCGGCATCGGCACGAGCGAGGTCGAGCACGTGCTGGCGACTCAGTGTCTCGTCCAGCCGCGGCCGAAGTCGATGCGGATCCGCTACGAGGGCGGGCTCGGGTTCGGTGTCACGGCGAAGGACCTGATCCTTTCGACGATCGGCCAGGTCGGTG
>DASZZG010000255.1:0-7396 GCA_035543355.1 Solirubrobacteraceae bacterium
TACGAGATGCTCGCGCGCGGCGACTCGATCGGCGTCTTCCAGTTCGAGTCCGAGGGGATGCGCGAGGCCCTGCGCAAGGTGCGTCCGACCGAGTTCGACGATCTGGTCGCGCTCGTCGCGCTCTACCGCCCGGGGGCGATGGACCAGATCCCCGCCTACGCGCGCGGGAAGCGCAACCCCGAGACGGTCTCTTACGCCGACGAGCGCCTGCGGCCGATCCTCGACCAGACCAAGGGCGTGATCATCTACCAGGAGCAGGCGATGCGGATCGCCAAGGAGATCGCGGGCTTCTCGGGCGCCAAGGCCGACGACCTGCGCAAGGCGATCGGCAAGAAGGACCGCGCGGCGATGGCGAAGCTCAAGCCGGAGTTCGTCGAAGGCTGCCGCGCGTCCGGCACCGGGTCCGAGGTGATCGAGTCGCTCTGGCTGACGAACGAGCGCTCGGCCGACTACAGCTTCAACCTCTCCCACGCCGCGTGCTACGCGCTGATCGCGTATCGCACCGCCTGGCTGCGAGCCAACCACACCGCCGAGTACATGGCGGCGCTGATCTCGTCGGTGATGTCGACGAAGGACAAGGTTCCGCACTTCGTCGCCCGCTGCGAGGAGATGGGCATCGCGATCCTTCCCCCCGATGTCAACGAGTCAGACCACCGGTTCGTCGTCTCGCAGGGAAACATCCGCTTCGGGCTCGACGCCGTCAAGGGAGTCGGCTACGCGGCCGTGGAAGCGATCAAGCGGGCCCGCGAGCAGGGCGGCCCGTTCACGTCATTGTGGGAGTTCTGCGAGCGCGTCGATGGTCGCGCCGTCAACAAGAAGGCGATCGAGGCGCTGATCAAGTCCGGTGCGCTCGACTCCACGGGCGCTGCGCGCAAGGGAATGCTCGGCGTGCTCGAGCAGGCCCAGGGCGCGGGCGCCAAGCAGCAACAGGACCTCCTGATCGGACAGGGGTCGATCTTCGACCTGCCCGCGCCGGCCGCTCGCGGTCCGTCAGCTACCGGCGAGCCGCAGCGCGTCGCCCGGCCGCCGATCCCCAGCGGCGAGTTCGCGCAGTCGGATCTGCTGGCGAACGAGAAGGAGGCCATCGGCCTGTTCATCACGGCGCACCCGCTCAAACGCGTGCGCGAGGCGCTGCGCCTCGAGGTCGACTGCACGCTCGCCGATCTGGCGCATCGGCGCGACGGCGACTGGGTCCGCGTCGGCGGGATCGTGTCGGAGACAAAGCGAATCCGCACGCGCAAGGGCGACCCGATGATGTTCGCGACGCTCGATGACCTGTCCGCGACCGTCGAGATGCTGATCTTCGGATCTGCGCTCCAGACGGTGGAGGCACACCTGGCGGTCGACCGCGTCATCTTGGTGCGTGGCCGCGTCGACCACAAGGACAAGGACAAGACGGCGCTGGTCGTGCAGGAGGTCGGGCCGTTCGAGCCGACCGAGGACGAGCTTCAGGCGGCGCGCGACCGCGCCGTGAGGGCGAAGCCGGCCCAGCCGCAGACGTACGTGTTGCGCGTCGACGCCGCGCGCCTCGCGGCGACGGTGATCGACGAGTTGCGCGAGCTGCTGGAAGGCCACCCGGGCGAGTCCGAGTTCGTGCTCGAGATGCGGACCGCGAGCGGAGTGAGGCGCCTGCGCTTCGGCCCCGGCTATCGGATCGCGCCGACGCCGGCGCTCAAGGCCGACCTCGGCGAGCTGCTCGGCGAGGCCGCGCTCGCGCCCGCCGCCTGAGGCCCTCGCGCCGCAGCGCGAGCGCTAGGGCCACGTCCTCTGCTCCCGGGCCGTGTCCGTCGAGCCCAGGGGTCTCCATCACACAAGGCAGTCCCTCGAAGCGCGGCTCGGAGAGAAAGACGGCGCAACCGGCGCGCCCGAGCTCGCCCGCGCCGACGTTTGCGTGACGGTCGCGGTTTGACCCGAGCGGCGTCTGCGAATCGTTGAGATGAAGCGATGCGAGGCGATCCAGGCCGACCGCGCGGTCGCAGGCATCGAGCGTGCCGGTCAGGCTCGGCACGTCGCGCAGGTCGTGACCTGACGCGAACAGGTGGCAGGAGTCCAGGCAGAGTCCCAGGCGCGAGTCGCCTTCGGCGGCCTCGATCAACGCAGCCAGCTCGTCGAACGAGCGTCCCAGCGTCCCGCCCGCGCCGGCGGTGTTCTCGAGCTGCAACGGGCAACCCTCGGTCCTCGCGAGCGCTTCGGCGATCGCCGCCCCGGAACGCGCGATCGCGCGCTCGACCGAGCCGCCCTTGGCGGATCCGGGGTGAAGGACCACGCCGTGGGCCCCGATCGCCGCTCCCACGCGCAGCGAGGTCTCGAGCGAGGCGAGCGACTTGGCGTAGAGCTCGGGGTCGTCGCTGGCGCAGTTGACCAGGTAGACCGCGTGGATCAGCACGGCGTCTATCGGGGAGGCGGCGAGCGCCTCGCGAAATGCCGCGACCTCCTCGTCGGTGTAGTCGCGCGCGCGCCAGGCGCGCGGGTTCTGGTTGAAGAACTGGATCGCCCGGCAACCGCGCTGCTCGCCACGCACGACGGCGTGGGCCGGGCCGCCCGCGGGCGATACGTGCGCGCCGATTAGCATCGAGCAGTCATGCGGGTCCGCTTCGCTCCTTCCCCAACCGGCGCGCTGCACATCGGCGGCGCGCGCACAGCGCTTTTCAACTGGCTGCTCGCACGCGGGTCCGGGGGGACCCTGGTGCTGCGGATCGAGGATACGGACCGCGAGCGCTCCACGCTCGAGAACGTCGAGCAGATCCTCGATGCGCTGCGCTGGCTGGAGCTCGATTGGGACGAGGGACCGGTTTCACAGGCGGCGCGCGCCGAGCGCCATCGCGAGGTGCTCGAGACGCTGATCGATGCCGGCAGCGCCTATCGCTCGACCGCCACCGCCGACGATGTCAAGGCGTACAAGCAAAGCCACGGCGCCGACCGCGGATTTCGCGGCGAAGACGAGCCCGAGGGCGCCATCCGCCTGCGCGTGCCCGACGAGGGCGCCACCGTCGTGTCCGACGCGATTCGCGGCGAGACGGTCTTCGACCATGTCCACCTCGACGATCCTGTGATCGCGCGCGCCGACGGGTCGGTGCTCTACAACTTCGCGGTCGCGATCGACGATGCCGACGCGCAAATCACGCACGTGATTCGCGGCGAGGACCACCTGTCGAACACGCCCAAGCAGCTGCTCGTGCTGGAGGCGCTCGGTGTGGAGCCGCCGCTGTACGCCCACCTGCCGTTACTGCACGGCCCCGACGGCCGCAAGCTCTCCAAACGCCACGCTGCGGCGTCGGTGCAGGAGCTTCGCGACGCCGGCTACCTGCCCGCGGCCGTGCGCAACTACCTCGCGCTGCTCGGCTGGGGTCCCGACGACGACACGGCGATCCTCTCGACCGACGAACTGGTACGTCGCTTCTCGCTCGCGGGCGTGGGCAATGCGCCGGCGCAGTTCGACGAGCGCAAGCTTCGCTGGGTAAACGGTCGCCATCTGCACGCCCTGTCGCACGCGGAGCTGACCGCCGAGCTCGAGGCCTTCATCGGCCGAACGGGACTCGGTCCGGCGGTGGCGATCGCGGCCGAGAAGATCCAGACGCTGGCGGATTTCTGGCCGCTGTGCGGCTTCATCTACGACGGACCCGCTGACGACCCCGCCGCGTGGGCGAAGACGCTCGGTGCAGACGTAGGCCCCGAGCGCCTAGCCGCCGCGCGCGAAGCGCTAGCCGAGGCCCAGCCGTTCGAGCTCGCCGAGGTCGAAGCGGCTCTGCGCGGAGTCGTCGAGCGGGCGGGCGTCAAGCCCGCGCAGATCTTTCAGCCGCTGCGCGTCGCGCTCGCCGGGACGACGGTCTCGCCCGGCATCTTCGAGACCGTGGCGCTGCTCGGCCGCGAGGAGACCTTACGGCGGATCGACGCGGCGCTTGCCCGGACGGCGCCCGCGCCGCCGGACGCCGCATGAGGCGTTGCTTGCGCTCTAAACCAACCCAGCGTCGCTGCCGATACGGAAGCAAGCCGCCGCTCCGGTGACGGACCGGACGCCCGACGCCGGGCGGCGGCCGTAGCTCCAAAACCAAGATGCCTATCGGTATGCCAACACCCATTGCTCGGGCCCAGCCGCGGCCGCCCGAAGCCACGGCCACGACCGCAGCGGGACGCCACCGCGGACACGGCCGCCGGTTGACGGAGGCCTTCGAGGCGCTCGAGGCTTTCCCGGCGCTCGTCGCCTCGCGCGACCGTGTGCTGCGATTGCTCGGCGAAGAGCGCGTCTCCGCCGGCGAGATGGTCACCGCCGTGGAGACCGATCTCGCCCTCACGATCGCCGTTCTGCGGCTCGCCAGTCGCGGCTCGAACAGCGTCGACAGCGTGGTTAAGGCTGTCGACGAGCTCTCGCCGGAGTCCGTGCAGGGGCTGGTCGCCGAAGCGCACACCTACGACTTCTTCGAGCGCTCGGGGATCTGGGAGGGCGCACCGGAGCAATTTCGCCTCCACGGCATTGCGACTCAGCGGGCGGCGGAACGCCTGGCGGCCGAGATCGACTACGAGCATCGCGACCGCCTGATGGTCTCAGCGCTGCTTCACGACCTCGGCAAGCTCGTGCTCATCCATGCCTATCCGGGCTACCCGGGGGAGGTCCACATGGGCGCGCGCACGCCCGAGGAGCGCCTCCAGTGTGAGCGGCGCGAGCTCGGGGTAGACCACGCCCTGGTCGGCGGCGTGCTGCTGCGGCGCTGGGGAATCGACAAGTCGATCGCCCAAGCGGTCGAGCGCCATCACTCAGAGGAGACCGAAGGCGAGGCGTCGGTCGTCCAGCTCGCCGACATGCTCGCCCACTACGGCCAGGGACGGCCCGTGTCGCCCGGCGCCCTGCTGGCCTGCGCGCGCCGCGTCGGGCTCGGCGCCGCCGAGCTGCGCGCGGTGATGTACGACGTCCCCCAGTCCTCCTCCAAGCGCCCTCGCGAGCTCGCGGAGCCCTGTCCGCTATCGCAGCGCGAGCTCCAGGCGCTGCGCGGCCTTGCCGCAGGACAGGTCTACAAGCAGATCGCTCACGATCTCGGCCTGTCGACGAGCACCGTGCGCACGCACCTGCACAACGTCTACAGCAAGCTCGGCGCCGTCGATCGCGCCCAGGCGGTGCTGCTAGCCGCGTCCCACGGCTGGTTGTAGATGGCTCTAGTCGCCGTGTGACATACGATCGGTGGTGATCTCGATGATCGCGATCACCACCAAGTCACCGTACGCCGTGCGGGCGCTGACCGAGCTCGCTTGCCGCGGCGACATCGGCCCAGTGCCGATCGCCGAGATCGCGCGCCGGCGCGACATTCCCGTGCAGTTCCTCGAGCAGCTCTTCGCGCCGCTGCGCCGGGCGGGCCTGTTGCGCTCCCAGCGCGGCGTGCACGGGGGCTACATGCTCGCTCGCGACCCCGCCGAGATCACCGTGCTCGAGGTGGTCGAGCTGCTCGACGGCCCGCTCGGCCGCGACGCCGAGGGTGTCTTCGCGCAGGCTGCCCAATCGGCACGGTCAGTCCTCGGGGGCACGACGATCGCCGATGCGGTCGAGCGCGAGCGGCGCGACGCCGGCGCGCCGATGTATCAAATCTGACGTGCTCGCCGCGGCGAACGATCCGGCGTCCGGGGTCGGGGTCTTCGCGGCGATCGCGGCGGGCGTCGTGTCGTTCCTGTCGCCCTGCGTGCTGCCACTCGTCCCCGGCTATCTCTCCACCGTCGTCGGCGTCGCGCCCGGGGACCTCCAGCAGGCGGGGCGGCGCAGGGTGCTCGTCCCGAGCCTGCTCTTCGTAGCGAGCTTCTCGGCGATCTTCATCCTGCTGGGACTGGGCGCCACGGGCATCGGCTCGACCCTGACGCGTCACCGGCACGTGCTCGAGAAGGTCTCGGCGGGTCTGATCATCGCGATGGGGCTGATCTTCCTGCTCGCTCCGCTGATCCCCAGGCTCAATCGCGAGTGGCACGTGCCAGCGCTGCTCCAGCGCGCCGGCCGGGGTGGCCCGGTGATCGCCGGCGCCGCGTTCGCGATCGCGTGGACGCCGTGCATCGGGCCGACGCTCGGCGCGATTCTGAGCGCCGCCTCACTGTCGCACTCGGTAGGCCACGGCGCGGTCCTGCTGGCGTTCTACTCCGCCGGGCTGGCGATTCCATTTCTGGTGACCGCGCTCGCTTTCGAGCGCATGACGGGAGCCTTCGCCGTGATCAAGCGCCACTACGGGGCGGTGATCGCGATCGGCGGGGCGATCCTGATCCTGATGGGCGTGCTGATCTGGACCGGCGAGCTGTTCCGCCTCAACATCGAGGCGCAGAAGTTCTTCAACCGGGTGGGCCTGGACTTTCTCGCGGGGCTCTGAGCCTCCTTTCGACGCACCATCCGACGATCGTTCGGCGGTACTGTTGATCAATGGCGGAAATCCCGATCAACATTGCCGCACATGTCGGGCGCACGCCGATGGTGGCGCTCACGCGGATGCTCGAGCCCGATCTGGAGGTCGAGCTGTTCGCCAAGCTCGAGCAGTTCAACCCAGGCGGCTCCGTCAAGGACCGTATCGGCGTGGCGATGATCGACGCCGCAGAGCGCGAGGGCCGGATCGAGCCGGGGCGCACGACGATCGTCGAGGCGACCAGCGGCAACACCGGGATCGCGCTGGCGTTCGTCTGCGCCGCCAAGGGCTACGAGCTGGTGCTCACGCTGCCGCAGGGAATGAGCCGCGAGCGCGAGGGACTGCTGCGGCTGTACGGCGCCCAGGTGCGCTTGACGGAATCGCTCGGCGGCATGGACGAGGCGGTCGAAGCCGCCCAAGTGCTGGCGCGCGACCGTGACGACGTCTGGATTCCCGACCAGTTCTCGAATCCGGCAAACCCCGAGATCCATCGTCGCACCACTGGCCCGGAAATCCTTGACGCACTCGATGGTCGCGTGGACGCGCTCGTCGCCGGCGTCGGCACCGGCGGCACGATCACAGGTGTGGGCGAGGTGCTCAAACAGCGCAACCCGCGCGCGCGCATCGTCGCGGTCGAGCCACGCGCCTCGGCGGTTCTCTCCGGTGGCGCGCCCGGCCCGCACAAGATCCAGGGGATTGGCGCCGGCTTCGTACCCGCCGTGCTCAACCGCGATCTGCTCGACGAGGTGATCGCCGTGGAGGACGACGATGCGATCTGCACCGCGCGCCGGCTGGCACGCCGCGAGGGCGTGCTCGCCGGCATCTCCTGTGGCGCCGCGTTGTGGGCGGCGCTCGAACTGGCCCGGCGACCCGAGTCACGCGGCGCGAGGATCGTCGTGATCCTGCCGGATTCGGGCGAGCGCTACGTGTCGACTCCGTTTTTCGCCCCGAGCGCCGAGGACAGCGCCGTCAGCGCCTAATCCGGCCGGCCCGACCGCGCCGGTACGCTTTGGAACGATGCTCGGCCTCGG
>DASZZG010000256.1:0-6725 GCA_035543355.1 Solirubrobacteraceae bacterium
CCAGGCGCGGCAGAATCCGGTCCGCAATGGCCCGCTGCTTCGCTACACGCCGCCTCCCCGGGCCTGCTCTCGGACGGATCGCGGCCGAGCACGATCTAGCGGTGTGGAGCGAACGGCTCCCCCCTCCTCGCCAGGCGCTGCTCGAAAGCGCCCGCCACGCCGACGGGCTGCTCTGCCTGCTGACCGACAACATCGACGCCGAGTTGATCACAGCCTGCCCCCGGCTGCGCGTGATCTCCAACTATGCCGTCGGCTGGGACAACGTCGACGTCGCAGCCGCCGCCGCGAGCGGGATCGCCGTCGGCCACACCCCGGACGTGCTCACCGAGACGACCGCCGATCTCGCGTTCGCGCTGATCCTGGCGGCGCGGCGCCGGCTGCTCCAAGCGCGCGATGCGGTGGCCGCCGGCGACTGGCTTACCTGGGAACCCGACGCGTACCTCGGCGACGATGTCCATGGCGCAACGCTCGGAATCGTCGGGCCGGGGCGGATTGGGCGGGCGGTGGCCAGGCGCGCGGCCGGGTTCGACATGACTGTGATCGAGACGGGACGCGCGAGCGCGACACCGCTCCCGGAGCTCCTGGCGCGCGCGGACATCGTCTCGCTGCACTGTCCGCTCACGCCGGAGACCTACCGCCTGATCGATCAGGCAGCGTTGAAACTGATGCGCCCGACGGCCGTGCTCGTGAACACGGCCCGTGGCCCGATCGTCGATCAGGCCGCGCTACGCACCGCTCTGTGCGAAGGCTGGATCGCCGGCGCGGCGCTCGACGTGACGGATCCCGAGCCGCTGCCGCCCGACGATCCACTTTTTCAGGCGCCTAACCTGCTCGTGCTGCCCCACATCGGCTCGGCCACACATGCCGCGCGCGAGCGGATGGCGAACGTGGCCGCCGACAACCTGCTCGCCGGGCTCGCCGGGGAACCGTTGCCACACGCGGTGCCCGCCCCGCCGCCTTCGCCGCCCTAGCATCCCCGCGCATGCGCGTGGGCGTCGTCGACATCGGCACGAATTCCACTCGGCTGCTGATCGCCGACGTGGTCGACGGTCGCGTCGCCGCGCAGCTCGACCGCCGCAGCGAGGTCACGCGGCTCGGCGCCGGCGTAGACGCGAGCGGCCGTCTCGATGACGGCGCGATCGCGCGCGTGTTCACCGTGCTCGATGCGTATCGCGCGGCGATCGACGAACAGCGCTGCGAGCTGACGACCGCCGTGCTGACGAGCGCCGTGCGCGACGCCGCCAACGGCGCCGACTTCACCGCCCAGGTGCGCGAGCGCTATGACCTGCCGGCGAGGACGATCGACGGCGACGAGGAGGCCCGGCTGACCTTTCTCGGCGCCACGTCCGAGCGCCCCGAGTCCGAGCGCCAGCCGCTGCTCGTGATCGACATCGGCGGTGGATCTACCGAATTCGTCCTGGGTCAGCAGGGCCGCGTCGCCTTCCATGTGTCAACTCAGGCGGGGGTTGTGCGCCAGAGCGAGCGCCACCTCCATTCCGATCCGCCCGAGGCCGACGAGCTACGGCGCCTCAGCGAGGAGATGCATGAGATCGTCGCCACCGCCGTGCCCGAGGCGATCCGCGAGCAGGCTGCGACTGCCATCGGCGTCGCCGGCACGGCGACCGCGTGCGCCGCGATCGCGCAGGGTCTCGACCCGTATGACTCCGCGCGCGTGCACGGGTACGTGCTCTCGCTGCTCGAGCTCGAGCAGTTGCTCGTCAGGCTCGCGGCGATAGCGCTCGCACGGCGCCGTGAGGTTGCCGGCCTGCACCCGGATCGCGCGCCGACGATCGTCGCCGGGATCGCGATCATGATCGAGGCGCTGCGCGCCTTCGGGCTGGAGCAGGTCGAGGTGTCTGAGCACGACATCCTGCGCGGGGCCGCGCTCGCGTGCGTGCGGGAGCCCGAAGCGTCAGGCGCCGGCGCCTGAGGACTCGACGGATGTTCGATTGCGCACGCGACCGTCCAGGGACATACTGCCGGCACCGGGTGAGTGGGGGAATGCCCAACACCAAGACCTCACCAGCCCGGCTCATAGGCTCGCCCGCACGAGCCGTTTATCGCCCCGTCACCGACACATACCCCCTGGCCGTCCCGATGGGGCCAGCATCTGAAAAGCCGCTCGTTCCCCGCGAGTGGCTTTTCGGCGTTCAGCGCCGCCGCGCTCAGGCGAGGTTTGCCGACGCTCAGGCGAGGTTTGCCGAGCGGGGGTAAGCGACGGTCGGATCGGTCAACACGTTGATCAGCGTCGGCGCCTCCGCCTCGAACGCACGCTCGAGCGCCGGCCGCAGCTCATCGGGCTTCTCGACCAGCTCGCCGCGGCCGCCGAGCGCCTCGACCACCTTGTCGTAGCGCGTCCCCGGCGTCAGCTCGGCGGCGACCGAGTAGCCGTAGAGGAACTCCATCGGGTGCTTCTCGAGCGCCCAGATGCCGTTGTTGCCCATCACGCCGACGACGTTGATGCCGTGACGGGCATACGTGTCGTACTCCATGCCGGCGAAACCGAACGCGCCGTCGCCGAGCAGCAGGACCACCTGGCGGTCGGGGTGCGCAATCTTCGCCGCGAGCGCGGCGCCGGGTCCGGCGCCGAGGCAACCGAATGGCCCTGGGTCGAGCCAGCAGCCGGGCTCGTAGGACTTCATCACGCGGCCGGCGTAGGAGACGAAGTCGCCACCATCGCCGACGATGATCGCGTTGCGGTCGAGCAGCTGATCGAGCTCCTTGTAGATCCGCAGCGGGTGCAGCGGCGCGCGGTTGTCGTTGAGCTGCGCCGACTCGGCGGCGAGCTTCTCGTCCTCGACGCCGCGCAGCCTCGCGATCCAAGCCTCGTGGTCGGGGCCGCCGGCGGCCCCCTCGCGCAGCGCCGTGAGCGACGGCGCGATGGCGCCGTGGAGCTCGGCCGCGACCGCTCGGGGGTGCGGGCGCTGCGGCTCGGAGTAGTCGATCGCGACGATCTTCGTGTCCTCTCCGAAGGCGGCTCCGAAACCGAGCCGGAAGTCCATCGGCACGCCGATCACGAGCGCCACGTCCGCTTCCTTCAATGCCGTCGAGCGCGCCCGCGCGAAGAAGAGCTCGTGATCGGCGGGAACGCAGCCGCGTGCGAGGCCGTTGAGGAACACCGGCACACGCAGCGCTTCGATCAGCTCGAGCAGCGCCTCCTCGCCATGGCCCCAGTAGAGGTTCGTCCCGGCCATGACCACCGGGCGCTCGGCCTGGCGCAGCAACGCAGCGGCCCGGTGAACCTCGTTCCCGTCCGCCGCTTCGTTGTGCTGCGGGCGCACGGCCGTTCCCGCGTTACGCGGGGCGGGTGCCTCCATGAAGACGACGTCGAGCGGGAAGTCGATGAACGTGGGGCCGGTCGGCGGCGTCAGGCACGAGGCCATCGCCGAGTCGATCAGTCCGGGGATCTCGGCCGTCGACTGCGGCGTGACGGCGGACTTGACCAGCGGTCGCACGAACGGGATGTGGTCGATCTCCTGGAGCGAGCCCTGACCCCAGCGCATCGCCGGCGCACGACCGCCGAGCACGAGCATCGGCGAGTTGTTCGCCTGGGCGGAGGCGAGCGCGCTCATGCCGTTGGTGACACCGGGCCCCGCCGTGAGCGCCGCGACACCGGGCTCGCGCGTGACCTTCGCCCAGCCCTCGGCGGCGAACGCGGCCGACGCCTCGTGGCGAACGTCGACGATGTCGATCCCCTCCTCGCGGCAGCCGTCGTAGATCGAGAAGAGGTGCCCGCCGGAAAGCGTGAACAGCTTCGTCACGCCGTGCGCCTTCAGCCGCTGGGCGATCAGGCGGCCGCCGTGAACCTTCGTCACCTCCGCTGCTTCGGTCGACATCGTGAGCGACTCTACCTCGCGCGCTTCAGTCGCGCGGCGTTCCCAGCGTCTGCGTCATCAGTCCGAGCCCGCCGTCGATGCCGACCTCCTGGCCGGTGACATAGCCGGCGTCCGCCGAGGCGAGGAAGGCGACGAGCGCCGCAACCTCGGCGGGCTCGGCCATCCGGCCGCCCGGCAGATCGCGCTCGATGCGCTCGAGCACCTCGGCGGGCATCGCGCGCACCTTCTCCGTCGCGATCAAGCCCGGCAGCACGGCATTGGCGGTGATGCCGCGGCGCACGTTTTCCGCCGCGATCGTCTTGACCATCCCGAGCAGGCCCGCCTTCGACGCGGCGTAGGCGACCTGCCCCGGTAGACCGAAACGCGCCGCGCCGCTCGAGATCACGACGATCCGGCCGTAGCGGCGCTCGCGCATGCCCGGCAGGCAGGCGCGCACCACACGATAGGCGCCCGACAGGTTGACCTCGAGGTCGCGGCGCCACTGCTCGTCGGTCATCCGATGCGCCGGCGCGATCGTGTCGGTGATCGCGGCGTTGGACACGCAGACGTCAACTGTCGCTAGCACCTCTTCGGACAGCGGCTCGGTGGCGAGGTCGATCCGCAGATCGCAGCCCTCGTCGCGATCGAGGGTGACCACGTCGAGCCCGTCCGCGCGCAGCCGCTGGGCGATCGCGGCGCCGATCCCGCGCGCGGCTCCCGTGACGAGCGCTCTCACAGCGAGCTGGAGTGACTGCCGGCGCGGCCGGCGTCGGTCTTGTCGTAGAAGCGTTGCAGCAGCTGCATCGTCTCCTCGGGGTCCGCGCAGGCGTAGGCGTTGAGCGCCTCGACCCGCAGCTGGTCGTCGAGCGGGCGGCCGATCACGTCGAGGATCGTCTCCTTGGCCGAGCGCACGGCCACCTGGCTGTTGCGCAAGATCTGGCGCGCCACGTGCTCTGCGGCGCTCATCAGCTCGTCGTGCGCCACCACGCGCGAGACCATGTTGCACTGCAGCGCGCGCTGCGCGTCGATCGGCTCGGCGGTCAGCAGCAACTCGAGCGCGATGCCGGCGCCGCAGATGTTCACCAACCTGACGATCCCGCCATCGCCGTGGTGATACCCCCGGCGCGCCTCGAACGAGCCGAACATCGCGCGCTCGGATGCGATCCGGATGTCGCATGCGAGCGCGGTCTCGAGGCCGCCCGCGAGCGCCCAGCCGTTGACCGCCGCGATCACTGGCTTGTAGATGCGATGCAGCCCGCGCGTGAGCCCGCCGAGGCCGGTGGCGACGTTGTCGCGCACCTTGCGCGGCGTGGCGTCGGCAATCCACGGCGGAATGTAGGTCTTGAGGTCGGCGCCGGCGCAGAAGGCGTCGCCCGCGCCCGTGAGAATCGCCACGTCGGTGGAGTCGTCGTCGCGAAATCGCTCCCACGCCTGCCACAGCAGCTCGTGCGTCTCAGGGTCGACCGCGTTCATTGCCTCGGGGCGATTGATCGTCACGTAGGCGATCCGGTCGTCTGTCTCGTACAGCACCTTTGACATGGGCTCCTCGATCGGTCGGTGGGGCCGCGCAGCCTACGCTCAGACGGTCTCTTCGGCCGGAGCCGAAGCCGGCGCCGCCGCCCGCTCGCGACGGCCGTCGACCACGGACGGCGCCGCCGCGACGGCCGCGGCGTACACGTGGACCTGCTCGGTCTTGCCCTTGAGCTGGACCGCGCCGCGCTCCACCCAGCCGCCGAAGTCGCGTTCCAGCAGGCAGCGCGTGGCCTCGGTGATCAGCACGTCGTCACCGGTCTCGCGCGTGACCTCCTCGACCCGCGCGGCGGTGTTGACGGGATCTCCGATCACCGTGAACTCGAGCCGGCCGCCACCGCCGATCGAGCCCGCGACGACGGGCCCCGAGTTGACGCCGATGCCGATGCGCAGATCCCCGCCATAGCGATCGCGCACGAGTGCGGCGATCTCGAGCGCCGCCGCAACGGCGCGGTCGGCGTGATCGCGGCGTGGGTCCGGCGCGCCGAAGACACCCAGCAACCCATCGCCGACGAACTTGTTCGCGTGGCCGCCGTGCGCGATCAGCACCGGTACTACACACCCGAAGTAGTCGTTGAGCTGCGTGACCACCTCGCGCGCACTCGAACGCTCCGCAAAGGAGGTGAAGCCGCGGATGTCGAGGAAGAGCACCGTCACCTCGACCTCCTGGCCCTCCAGCTCGATGCCCTCGGCGAGCACGCGTTCGGCTATCTCGGGATCCACGTAGGAGCCGAACGCCTCGCGCAACCGCTCGCGCTCCTCCAGCCCCGCGACCGCGTTGTTGAACGCGCGCGTGAGCGCGCCGACCTCGTCGGTCGAGATCACAGGGACCCGCACGCTGAGGTCGCCGCGACGAACGCGTTCGCTGGCAGCACGCAGATCCTGGATCGGCTCGAGGATCGAGCGCGACAGCAGCACGGTCAGCTCGAACGAGAGCGTGAAGGCGACGATCACGGCGACGACGACGCTCACGCCGAGATCGGACAATCGGACGGTGCCGCTGTGCGAGAGCCCCGACACGACGACACCCGTAATGATGTTGATCATCGGCAGCCCGGCGAGCAGCTTCCAGCGCAGCGGCAGGCCGGCGCGGCCGAGCGCGACGCCATCCGGGAGCACACGGGCAATGTCCTCGACCACCGGACGCATCGCGAGCTCCATCGCAAAGAAGCGGATCATCAGGCCGTAGAGCAAGAGCACCAGCGCGGCGCCGGCGAGCACGAGCCAGGAGACGAGCGGCAGGTCGAGTTCCCAAACGATGTACGCGCATGCCGGAAGCGCGCCGAGCAGCAGCGGATAGCGGCCATGGCGGAGGACGAAGTCGGTCGGCATGTTTACCAGCGAGCGCCATGCCAAAAGCGTCGCCTCGCCGTCGCGCTC
>DASZZG010000257.1:0-3519 GCA_035543355.1 Solirubrobacteraceae bacterium
TTTGCGCCGCCCTCATGCGTCGCCTGCGGGGAAGCGCTCCTACCCGCGCGCGAGGTCCTCTGCGTCGGCTGTCGCGCAGCGTTGCCGTGGCTGGCGGAGCCGCGCTGCGGGCGCTGTGGACTGCCTGCGCACCACGCCGGCGCAACGCCGGTCGACTGCCCGGCGCGCGGTGCCGCGTTCGATCGCGCCTGGGCGCCGCTCGCCTACGAGAGCAGCGCGCGCGCCTTGGTGACCGCTGTCAAGTTCCGCGGCCTGACGGCGGCGCTCGACGCGATGGCTGCGCAGATGCTCGCGACGGCCCCGGGGGCGCTGGTCGCCGATCGCACGCTCGTGCCGGTGCCGCTGCATCCGGCGAGGCGCCGGCAGCGCGGCTTCGATCAGGCCCAGCGACTCGCGCGCGCGCTCGCGCGCAGGAGCGGGCAGCCGCTGATCCGCTGCCTGCGCCGCCGAGGCGAGGCGACGCGGCAGCTCGGCGCCGGTCGCGGCCAACGACTCGCGGCCGGCCGAATCGAGATTGCCGTGCGCGGTCGGCCGCCGCCGCGAGCGCTGCTGATCGACGACGTCCACACGACCGGAGCGACGCTCGACGCCTGCGCCGTGGCGCTGCGTGACGGCGGCTGCGAGAGCGTCAATTGCCTGACCTACGCCCGCGCGCTCGAATAGCGCCCTCGAATAGCTGACAAAGCTTCCTCGCAGGCGTACCATCGAACAGGCGCGATCACCAACCCCTCCACCCACATCAAGGAGGTCTCGATGCGAATCGAGGTCAAGGGCCGCAACACTCCTATCACCGACGATCTGCGCGAGCACGTCGAGCGTCGGTTCGCAAAGGTGGCGAAGCAGGTTTCGCCGCTCGCCGAGTTGGAGGTGGAGCTGATCGAGGAGCGCAACCCGGCGATCGCCGACTCGCAGGTGGCCGAGGTGACGCTGCACCTCAAGGGCGTGACGCTGCGCGCCCGCGACGCCTCGCCGGACATGGGCCACTCGATCAACCTCTGCGCCGAGGAGCTTGCTCGCCAGGTCAAGCGCCACCGCGACAAGCGCCGACACCGGCGCGAGGCGCGGCTCTCAGCAGCCCATCACGCGGACGCCTGAGAGCGTGTCAGCGGCCCTCGGGCCGTTGCTACGCTAAACCGCATGCCGATCCCGATCCTCGATCGCGCGCTGCGCGTTGGCGAGGCCAAGCAGTTCCGCAGCTACTCCCAGCGCGTCGAGCGGATCAACCGCTTCGAGCCGGAGATGGAGCTGCTCGAGGACCACGAGCTGCGTGAGCACGCCGATGCCCTGCGCGAGCGCGCGGGCAACGGCGAAGCGCTGGACGATCTGCTGCACGAGACCTTCGCGCTCGTGCGCGAGGCGGCCAAACGCACGCTCGGCATGCGCCATTTCGACGTTCAGCTGATCGGCGGCATGGTGCTCTGCGACGGCGCGATCGCCGAGATGAAGACCGGCGAGGGCAAGACGATGACGGCGACGCTCGCCGTGGTGCTCAATTCGCTCGCCGGCAACGGCGTGCACCTGGTCACCGTCAACGACTACCTCGCGCGGCGCGACGCCGAGTGGATGGGGCCGATCTACGACGCCCTCGGGGTGACGGTGGGCGTGCTGCAGAACCTCCAGGACTACGACGACAAGCACAAGGCCTACGGCGCCGACGTGACCTATGGCACCAACTCGGAGTTCGGTTTCGACTACCTGCGCGACAACATGGCGACATCGCTCGAGGAGAAGGTCCAGCGCGGCCACCACTACGGAATCGTCGACGAGGTGGACAACATCCTGATCGACGAGGCGCGCACGCCGCTGATCATCTCGGGCGCGCCGGAGGAGGCGGCGGACCTCTACGCCAAGTTCGCCCGCCTGGCTCGCCAGATGACTTCCGGCAAGGCGCCCGAGGGCATGGACCCCAAGGCCAAGAAGGGATTTGTCGCCGACTTCGACTACGAGTTCGACGAGAAGCACAAGACCGTTTCCGTGACCGAGCAGGGAGTCGCGCGCGCCGAGAAGTTCCTCGGCATCGATCACCTCTACCGCGCCGAGAACGGGCATCTGATCAATCACCTGCACCAGGCGCTCAAGGCCGAGTCGCTGTACAGGCGCGATGTCGACTACGCGTTGATCGACGGCGAGGCGATGATCATCGACGAGTTCACCGGCCGGATCCTCGAGGGCCGGCGCTGGTCGGAGGGGCTTCACCAGGCGGTCGAGGCGAAGGAGGGAGTGAGCGTCCAGGAGGAGAACCAGACGCTCGCGACGATCACGCTGCAGAACTATTTTCGCCTCTACACGAAGCTCGCCGGCATGACCGGCACGGCGATCACCGAGGCGACCGAGTTCATGAAGATCTACAAGCTCCCCGTGGTCGAGATCCCGACCAACGTCGAGATGATCCGCGCCGACCGCAACGACCAGATCTACAAGACCAAGGACGGCAAGTGGGCGGCTGTCGTCTCAGAGATCACCGAGCGCCACCAGCGCGGCCAGCCGGTGCTCGTCGGCACCGTCTCGGTCGAGACGTCGGAGCTGCTGGCCGGGCAGCTCAAACGTCGCGGGATCGAGCACACCGTCCTCAACGCCAAGCCGGAGTACGCCGAGCACGAGGGTGAGATCATCGCCGAGGCCGGGCGCCCGGGCGCCGTCACGATCGCCACCAACATGGCCGGCCGCGGCGTCGACATCAAGCTCGGCGGCAACGCGGAGCACCTCGCTCGCCAGGAGCTCGCCAAGCAGGGCGTTCGGCCGGGCGACGACGGCTACGACAAGCGTTTCGTGGAGATGCAGGCCCAGCTCGAGCAGCGGCTGGCGAAGGCGCGCGAGCAGGTGGTCGAGGCAGGCGGACTGTTCATCTGCGGCACCGAGCGCCACGAAGCGCGCCGGATCGACAACCAGCTGCGCGGACGCTCCGGCCGCCAGGGCGATCCCGGGGCGTCGCGCTTCTTCCTCTCCGCCGAGGACGACCTCGTGCGGCTGTTCGCGGGCGACCGGATCTACAAGATCCTCGACCGGCTCGGAGCGACCGACGAGCAGGGCAACGAGGAGCCGATCGAGGCGAAGATGCTCACGCGTCAGATCGAGAAGGCCCAGCGCAAGGTCGAGGAGCAGAACTTCCTCATGCGCAAGCGCGTGCTCGAGTACGACGACGTGATGAACCAGCAGCGCGAGGTCGTCTACGAGTACCGCGACCGCGTGCTCAACGGTGCCGATATGCGCGAGGACGCCAACCGCGAGATAGCCGACGTGGTCGGCCGGATGGTGGAGCTCTACACCCCCGGTGACTACATCGAGGATTGGGACCTCGAGGGGTTGTTCGTTCAGATCGCCGACGTCTTTCCGACCTCGCTCACTGCGGCCGGTCTGAACCCGGATCAGCTGGACCGCGCAGAGCTCAAGCGGATGCTGATCGAGGACGCGACGGAACGCTACGACCAGCGCGAAGCGGAGTTCGGTCACGAGCTGATGCGCGAGCTCGAGCGCTACCTGCTCTTGCAGATCATCGACGAGCGCTGGCGTGAGCACCTC
>DASZZG010000258.1:0-1827 GCA_035543355.1 Solirubrobacteraceae bacterium
ACGCCTACGACCACGACCGCCTTCAGCGCTACGAGCAGCAGCTCGAGCAGGAGCTCGCCCGGCTCGGCGACGAGGGCGCGCTATACCGCCGCTCCGACGCCTACCTCTACAACCTCACCGCGTTCGCGATGACCGAGACCAAGCTGCCCTACCTGCGACGGCTCGCCGCGATCGTGCCATCGGGTGCCCTGGTGCTCGACTACGGCTGCGGTATCGGCAGCGACGGGCTCTGTCTGCTGGAGGCGGGATACCGTGTCGCGTTCGCCGACTACGAATCGCCCAGCCTCGAGTACCTGCGCTGGCGACTGCGCCGGCGGGACCTGAGCGCCGCCGGCGTGTACGACCTCGACACGGCCGCCCCGCCCGACGGCTTCGACGCGGCGTACGCCTTCGATGTGATCGAGCATGTCGATCAGCCGTTCGAGTTCCTGGCCGAGCTCGAGCGGAGGGCGGCGCTGGTGATCGTCAACCTGCTCGAGCCCGCCGCGCGGGAGACCGCGCTGCACCGGCGGCTGCCGATCGCGGAGCTGCTGCGCCACTGCTCGACGCGCGGGCCGCTCTTCTACGCCCGCTATCACCGCCGTTCACATCTCGTCTGTTACGCCCCCGGCCGGCGAGGCACGCGGCGCGCTCGAGCCGCGCTCGCCTGGGCGCTGCTGCGCTTGAAGTGATCCCACGCCGCGCCGCGATGAGTCACCGCCGCCCCAGACCCCATAGGTCGGCGACGCCGAAGCGCGCCGTCGGGCGGTGCGCCGCCAGGCGGTGGTAGAGCACGCGGGCTCGGTCGTCGGGGACGAAGTCGGCGTAGATCCACTCGCCCAGCTCGGCTCTGGCGCCGGCGAACCCGGCGCGGCGCAGCGCTCGGCGCAGCGATCCGAGGTTGAGCTCGCCGACGTGCATTCGGTGCTCGAAGTCGTTGCGCGGGTCGCGTGGCCAGGCCCGCCAGCGGGTGGGCACCAGCCCACGCTGGAGGCGATACGTGACCGTGTAGATGTCGCGATTGGGCATCGTGTGGGCCAGCAGCAGCCCACCGGGACGCAGGATGCGATGGACCTCTCTCAGCGCGTCCGACAACTCGTCGGAGGTCAGGTGCTCGACGATGTCGAGCATCGTCACGAGATCGGCGGTCGCGTCGGGCAAAGGCAGGGCGCGCGCGTCGGCGTGCACGACCTCCGCGCGTCCCGCGGTCGGATTCGCAGCGAGCGTTTGCCGCGCCAGCTCGACGGCGGCCGGCGAATACTCGACGCCGATCGCTCGATCGGCGCCGCGCGCGACCGCCAGCGCCAGCAACTCGCCGCGGCCGGTGCCGACGTCCACGACGACGTCGCCGCGGTTCAGGCCGGCCTTGTCCAGCGCCGCCGCGTAGACGCCGTGGAACGCGCTGCCGCGGGACTCGCTCCATTCGAGCGCGCCCGCCGCCACGTGGAGGTAGTAGTCGGCGTCGTACAGCTCGGGCGCAACCCGCGGGACCTTCACGACGCTGTGCGCGCGTGCAGCACCACGTGGCGCACCGACCAGCCCTGGGTCGAGCGCAGCCGCAAGCGCGCATGTCGCTCTACGTGGTCGAATCCCGCCGTCCACAGCATCCTCTTCCAGGTTCGGATCGAGGGCAGCCAGAAGACGACAGCGGCCTCGCGGTCGGCGCGGTAGCGCGAGACGGGGAATGGCACGAACTGCGACATCAGGTCGTACTCCTCGGCCATGATCAGGCGGCCCCCCGGCTTCAACAGGCCCGCGATCCGTTCGAGCGCCAGCAGTTGGTCGCGCAGATGGATCAGAACCGACCCGCAGAACACGACATCGAAGCGCCCCAGCCGCTCGGGCAGT
>DASZZG010000259.1:0-2916 GCA_035543355.1 Solirubrobacteraceae bacterium
CGAGCAGTTCGAGCAGCCCAGCCTCGTCGATCATCTCGACGCCGAGCCGCTCCGCCTTCTCGAGCTTCGAGCCGGGTGACTCGCCTGCTACGACGTAGTCGGTCTTCTTCGACACCGAGGACGTTACCCGGCCACCGGCGGCGAGGATCCGCGCGGTCGCATCCTCGCGCGTCAGCGCGGGCAGGCTGCCGGTGAGCACGAGCGTCTTGCCGGCGAGCGGCCCTTCGCCGGGCGGCGGGCCTTCGAGCTCCATCTGCAGCCCGGCGTCGCGCAGGCGGCGGATCAGCTTGCGCTGCGCTTCGTCTGAGAGCGCCTCGGCGATCACCGCCGCGACGATCGGTCCGATCCCCGGCGTCTGCTCGATCTGCTCGGGCGTTGCGTCCAGAAGGGCGTCGATCGAGCGGAACTGGGCGGCGAGGTTGCGCGCGGTCACCTCGCCGACATCGGGTAGGCCGAGGGCGAACAGCACGCGCGCGAACGGTCGCTGCTTCGAGCGCTCGATCGCCTCGATCGCGTTGCGGGCCGAGATCTCGCCGAAGCCCTCGAGCTCGGTCAGCTGATCCTCCGACAGGTCGTAGAGGTCGGCGGCATCCGAGACGAGACCGCGTTGCTGGAGCAGCGCCACCTGCTTCTCCCCGATCCCGTCGATGTCCATCATGGCGCGGCCGACGAAGTGCTTGAGCAGCTGCCACTGCTGCCCCGGGCAACCGCCGCGATTGGGACACGAGCTAAAGACCTCGCCGTCGCGCTTGACGGTCGGCGTCCCGCATGACGGGCAGCGGGCGGGCGGCCGCGGCGGCGGCGAGCGGTCGGTCCGCTCGGCGACGTGCGGCGCGGGCGAGATCACCTGCGGGATGACCTCGCCGGCGCGCATCACGATCACGTCATCGCCGGGGCGCACGTCCTTGCGCGCGAGGTCCTCCTCGTTGTGCAGTGTCGCCAGCTTGACAGTCACGCCGCTCACGATCACCGGCTCGAGCACGGCGAAGGGGTGCAGATGGCCGATCCGCCCCACATTCCAGGCAACGTCGAGCAGCTTTGTGACCGCCGTCGTCGGCGCGAACTTCCAGGCGATCGCGCCCCTGGGATCACGGCCGACGACGCCCAGGCGCCGCTGCAGCTCGTGGTCGTCGACCTTGACGACGACCCCGTCGATCTCGTAGTCGAGCTCCCCCCGCCGCTGCTCCCACCAGCGGCAGCGCTCGATCACCTCCTCGATACCGTCGAAGCGCTCGACGTCAGGATTGACCCGGAAGCCGTGCGCGCGCAGCCACTCGAGCGACTCGAAGTGGCCGCTGAAGGAGATGCCTTCCGTCGCGCCCACGCCGTAGCACCACATCGACAACGGCCGCGACGCCGTCAGCTGGGGATCGAGCTGGCGGATCGATCCCGCGGCCGAGTTGCGCGGGTTCATGAACGTCGACTGCCCAGCCTCGGCGCGGCGTTCGTTGAGCGCGGCGAAGTCGGCCAGCGGAAGGTAGATCTCGCCCCTGACCTCGATCAGCGCGGGAGCGTCCTGGATCCGCAGCGGAATCGCCCGGATCGTGCGCAGATTGGTCGTGACGTCCTCCCCCACCTCGCCGTCACCACGCGTGGCTCCCCGCTCCAGCAGGCCGTCGCGATAGACCAGCGAGATCGCCAGTCCGTCGATCTTCGGCTCGGTCACATAGCTGAAACTCGGCTCTTCGATGCCCTCCCGCGCCAGGTGTGAGCGCATCCGCACGACCCACGAGCGCAGCTCCTCTTCGTTGCGCGCATTGGCGAGCGAGAGCATCGGCTGGAGGTGTGAGACGGACTCGAAGCGGTCGGCCGACCGCCCGGACACGCGCTGGGTCGGCGATTCGGGGACCACCAGCTCGGGATGCTCGGCCTCGAGCGCGCGCAGCTCGTTGAGCAGAGCGTCGTAGGCGTCGTCGGCGATCTCGGGATCGTCGAGGACGTAGTAGCGGCGATCGTGATGCGCGAGCTGCGCCCGCAGCTCGGCGGCGCGCTGCTCGGCGCTGCTCACTCGATCTCGCGTGCCGCCGGCGCCAGCAGGCGTGCGAGGTCGTACTGGGCGAGCGCGTCGAGGCCGGCGATGTCGGTCAGGTCGAAGTGGACGGGCGTGACCGCGATCCGACCCTCGGCGACCGCGGCAAGATCGGTGCCGGGGTCGTGGTGATAGCCGGGATCGTCACCGTAGATGCGATACAGCCGCCGGCGGTCTTCGCCCTTTTGCTGGAGGGTCAGGGCATCGCGGTAGATGCGCTTGCCCAGACGGGTGAGCTCGACCCCGTCGGGTTGACCTGCCGGAACGTTGACGTTGAGCAGCGTCCCGTCGGGAAGCGGCAGCGATTCGAGCTCCTCCACCAGGCGGGCGACGAACGCCGCCGAGATGTTGAAGTCGAACGTGCGCCCGAGCCGGAAGTCGAGCTCGCGCGCGCTCGACTGCTGCGACACGGCGATCCCCGGCCGGCCCAGCACGAGCGCCTCGAGCGCAGCTGCCACCGTGCCGGAATAGGTGATGTCGTCGCCGAGGTTGGAGCCGTGGTTGATGCCCGACACGACGAGCTCCGCCTCGAACCCCTCGATCAACCCCAGCGTTGCAAGGCGTACGCAGTCCACCGGGGTTCCATCGGTCGCGTAGCCGACGGTCCCGTCATCGAAGTCGACCTCCTCGACCCAAATCGGGCGCCGCGTGGTGATCGACCGGGCGGTCGCTGAGCGGTTGGAGTCCGGCGCGATCACCGCCAGCTCGATCCCGGGCACGGCCAGCAAGGCACGGCGCAGCGCCTGCAGCCCGTCGGCCTCGATCCCGTCGTCGTTGGTGAGCAGCACTTTCATCGCAGCACCAAGGGTCAGGATTGGGTTGGGGCGGACACCGCGACGACGTCGAGAAGGTCCGCGAGCGCTGTGAAGTCGCTCGGGTTACGCGTC
>DASZZG010000260.1:0-4696 GCA_035543355.1 Solirubrobacteraceae bacterium
TGGACGATGCGCCAGTTCGCCGGCTTCGGCACCGCCGAGGAGACCAACGAGCGCTTTCGCTACCTGCTCGACCACGGCCAGACCGGGCTCTCGACGGCCTTCGACATGCCCAGCCTGATGGGCCACGACTCCGACCACCCCCGCTCGCTCGGTGAGGTCGGGCGCGAGGGCGTCGCGATCGACGTCGTGGACGACATGGAGACGCTGTTCGACGGAATCGCGCTCGACGAGGTGACGGTGTCGATGACGATCAACGCGCCGGCGCCGATCATGCTCGCGTTCTATGTCGCCGCCGCCGAGCGCAAGGGCATTTCGCCGGAGCGCCTCGGCGGCACGATCCAGACCGACATCCTGAAGGAGTACATCGCGCAGAAGGAGTGGTGCTTCCCGATCGAGCCGGCGATGCGCCTCGTGGGGGACATGATCGAGTGGTGCTCGCAGCAGATGCCGCGCTGGCATCCGATCTCGATCTCCGGCTACCACATCCGCGAGGCCGGCTCGACCGCTGCGCAGGAGCTCGCCTTCACGCTCAAGGACGGCCTCACCTACGTCGAGCAGGCGGTGCAGCGCGGGCTCGACGTCGACGACTTCGCCCCGCGCCTGAGCTTCTTCTTCAACGCCCAGATCGACTTCTTCGAGGAGATCGCCAAGTACCGCGCGGCTCGGCGCATCTGGGCGCGCGAGCTGCGCGACACCTTCGGCGCACGCGACGAGCGCGCCTGGCTGATGCGCTTCCACACGCAGACCGCCGGCGTTTCGCTGACCGCCCAGCAGCCGCTCAACAACATCGTGCGCACGGCGATCGAGGCGCTCGCGGGCGTGCTCGGCGGGACGCAGTCGCTGCATACGAACTCGCACGACGAGGCGCTTGCGCTCCCGACGGAGGACGCGGCGCGGATCGCGCTGCGCACGCAGCAGATCATCGCCCACGAGACCGGCGTCGCGAACACGATCGACCCGCTCGGCGGGGCCTACTTCGTCGAGGCCCTGACCGACGACCTCGAGGCTCAGGCGTATCAGTACTTCGCCAAGATCGACGAGCTCGGGGGGATGGTCGAGGCGGTCAAGCTCAACTACCCCCAGCGCGAGATCGCCGACGCGGCGTTCCGCTACCAGCAGGAGGTCGATGGCGGGCGGCGGATCGTCGTCGGCGTCAACGCTTTCGACGAGGGCGACGAGGAGAACATTCCGATCCTGCGCATCGATCCGGCGCTCGAGCGCAAGCAGATGGATCGCCTCCAGGGGGTCCGCGGGCGGCGTGACGCCGGGGCGGTGGAGCGCACGCTGACCGACCTGCGCGCCGCCGCAGCGACCGATCGCGCCAACCTGATGCCGGCGCTGCTCGACGCGGCGCGTGCGCACGCCTCCGAGGGCGAGATAGTCGAGTCACTGCAGTCGGTCTTCGGCGTCTTCACCGAGTCGCCGGTGTTCTGACGCCGTATGAAGCGGGATGGAACGCCTCGCGCGAGCGCGCCGCGAGCGCGGTTGACTGCCAGACGGGGTGTACGGTGCGCGTGATGATCGCCAAGGGACTGCTGTCGGGCGCCGTCGCGTTGCTGCTCACCGCGCTCGTCGCCGCACCGGCTCCCGCCGCGCGCAAGCGCCCGCGCACAAAGCGCCCGCCGACAGTCCACGTGAAGATCGGCGACGACTACTTCGTGCATGACCAGATTGGCGCCGTCGTGAAAGCCGTGCGCGGCGCCAAGGTCACGTGGGACTGGACTGGGATGGACCCTCATCACCTGAAGGCGATCAGCGGTCCGGGAAACATCGAGTCTCCGACGCTGTCGTCGGGGTCGTGGTCTCAGCGCGTGAAGAAGCCGGGGACCTACACGATCGTCTGCACGATTCACGGCGCGGCGGTGATGTCGATGACGCTGAAGGTGCGCTGACCCACCGCTTCAGGTGCCAACCCGGGCGACAGCGTTTCGCGGATGGCCACCCGAGGCGCTCGACTTCCTGCGTGCGCTGGAGGCCAACAACGACCGCGACTGGTTCAAGGCGAACCGTGCCTCCTACGACGATCAGCTCGTTGCCCCGGCGCTCGCGCTGGCGCGCGACCTGGCCGACTTTGGGCGTCCGCACCTGTTCCGGCCGTGGAACGACACGCGGTTCCGTCCCGGCCCGCCGATCAAAGAGCACCTCGGTTTGGCGATCGGGTACGAGGGCGCCGGCGGCTTCTACGTCGAGCTGTCGCTTGACGGCCTGCTCGTCGCCGCCGGTCTGCATGCGCCGGCGCCCGATCAGCTCGACCGGTTGCGCCAAGCGATCGACGCTCCGCGGAAGGCGGCGGCGCTGACGCGGGCGATTGGCCGCGCGCGGAAGGCCGGCCTGACGCTCAACGAGCCCGGGCTGAAGCGTGCTCCGCGCGGCTATCCGGCCGATCATCCGCGGCTGGATCTGTTGCGCCGCCGGCGGCTGACTGTCGCGCGTCGCCACGAGCTGAGCTCCTGGTTGCACCGCCCGCAGGCCGGCCGGCGAATCCACGACGGGCTCGAAGGCGCAGTCCCACTCGTACGCTGGTTGCGCGAGCACGTCGGCCCGTCGCAGAAGCTGCGCTGAGCGCGCGACGCAGCACGCGGCACGTGCTCTGGGCAAGCGGGTATCTACAATCCAGCGGCCCGGCGCTCGAGCGGTCGGCGCATCTCCGCATGTCCGCACCGACCTCCGCCCAGAAGAAGATCCGCGTGGTAGTGGCCAAGCCAGGCCTCGACGGGCACGACCGCGGCGCCAAGATCATCGCTCGGGCGCTACGCGACGCGGGCATGGAGGTCATCTACACCGGCCTGCACCAAACGCCCGAGCAGATAGTCGCCACGGTCATCCAAGAGGACGCCGACGCAGTCGGCCTGTCGATCCTCTCCGGCGCGCACATGACGCTGGTGCCACGTGTGCTCGAGTTGCTGCGCGAGCAGGACGCCGACGACGTCGTCGTCACCGTCGGAGGGACGATCCCGGCGCAGGACGTGAGCGAGCTGGAGGATCTCGGCGTGGCGGCGGTCTTCACGCCTGGGGCGCCCACGCAGCACATAATCGACTTCATCCGTAATTCGGTCGAGCAGCCCGGATCGGTGGACGATTGACTGGTCAGTCAATGATAGGATCCCGCCCCGCTTGGCCTGCGCGTAGCGGGGCCCGATCGTCAAGAGGAGGCTGTTCGTGAAGATCTGCGTCTTGGTCAAAGAGGTGCCCGACGCCGCTGTCGACAAGCGCATCGACCCGTCGACAGGTCGCATGGACCGCAGCGGGGAAAAGAACCTCAACCCGTTCGACACGCACGCGATCGAGGCTGCGATGCAGATCAAGGAGGGAGGCGCCGTCCCGGTCGAGGAGGTGGTCGCCGTCACGATGGGCCCCGACTCGGCGGTGCGTGCGCTGCACAAGGCGGTGTCGCTCGGCGCCGACCGCTCGCTGCACCTGTCCGACGAGGCGCTCGCCGGGTCCGACGTCGGCGCCACCGGCTACGCGCTCGCACAGACGCTGTCGAAGGAATCGCCGGACCTCGTCCTGCTCGGCCAGCAATCCGACGACGGCGAGTGCTACACGATCGGCGCCGTGGTCGCGGATCACCTTCAGATGCCCTCGTTGACCCAGGTCATCCAGATCGATGTCTCCGAAGGCAAGCTCCGCTGCGAGCGCCAGGCCGAGTACGGCTACGACACCGTCGAGGTCGAGCTCCCGGCCGTGATCTCCGTCGGCGATGCGATCAACGAGCCTCGCTACCCGTCGCTCAAGGCGATCATGGGCGCGAAGAAGAAGCCGCTCGAGAAGCTCGCCGCCGGCGACGTCGACATCGACGGCGGCAAGGTGGGCGCCGATGGCTCGAAGGTCCAGTGCGGCAACTTTCACGATCCGCCCGCCAAGCAGGCCGGCGAGATCATCGAGGACGAGGACACCAACGAGACGGTCGAGAAGATCGTCGCCTGGCTCGAGGAAAGGAAGCTGATTTGAGATGCCCCTTCCCGTGACCACGCACCCGTGGATGACGACGACAGCCGGCGCTGGGCCGTCGTCCTCGGGCTCGCCCATGCAGTCAGCATGGGCTTCGCCCTGCGTCCTAGTCCAGCTTGACTGTCGCCGCCCCCACGGGCACCTGGCCACGAAAAGGAGCATCTACTGATGCCCGACATCCTCACCTACGTCCTCCACTACGAGGGCGCGCTCAACAAGAACTCGATCGGCGCCGTCTCAGAGGGCGCGCGGCTCGCGGAGCAGCTGGGCAGCGAGTGCCACGCGATCGTCGTCGGCGGCGACGACCTCACCGACGAGCTCTGCGCGACGCTCGGCAACCACGGCGCGAAGAAGGTGTTTCGCGCGAAGGGCCCCGAGGGGCTGGCGCAGCCGGTGATCGACGCGATGGCCCAGGTGATCAAGGAGCACGGTCACTCCTATGCGCTCTTCGGTGGCGGGCTGCTCGGTTTCGAGATCGGAGCCGGCCTCGCCGCTCGTCTCGACGCGGGGGTCACGATGGAGGTCACCGAGGTGAAGGTGCAAGACGGCAAGCTGGTCGCCTCGCGACCGATCCTCCAGGACTCAGCGATCTCGGAGTCGCAGTACGTCTCCGACGTCGGCGTGATCATCGGCCGGCTGAACGCGTTCGAGACCGGCGAGCCCGGTAGCGACTCGGCGACCGTCGAGGATGTCGAGGTCAGCTTCTCGCCGTGGTCCACCAAGGCGACGATGGTCCAGCGTGGCG
>DASZZG010000261.1:0-2513 GCA_035543355.1 Solirubrobacteraceae bacterium
CACGAGGACGGTCGCGTCGGCCCCGTCCACGGCGTCGAGGGCGCTGTCGGCGAAGGTGATGCCGGTGATGAGCTTGCGCGCCTCGTCTTCGGCGACCGGATCGTACGCGCACACCTGCGCGCCATCCGCCTGTAGTCGTGCCGCCAGGATCAGCGAAGACGCCTCGCGCATGTCATCGGTGTTCGGCTTGAACGCGAGCCCAAGCAATGCGACTTTGCGACCGACCAGCGACCCGACGTGTTTCTGCAGCTTCGCAATCACCCGCCGCTTCTGTAGCTCGTTGACCTCGATGACCGCCGTCAAGAGCTGAAAGTGATAACCGGAGTTGCCTGCGAGCTGTTTTAGGGCAGCGACGTCTTTTGGGAAACAGGATCCGCCGTAGCCGATGCCCGGACGCAGGAAATGTGGGCCGATCCGCTCGTCGAGGCCCATCCCCCGCGCCACCTCTTGGACATCGGCGCCGGTCTCTTCGCAGACATTGGCGATCTCGTTGATGAAGGAGATCTTCGTCGCCAGGAACGCGTTCGATGCGAGCTTGATCATCTCGGCCGACGCGACGTCGGTCCGGACGAGCGGCGCAGCGAGCGGCTCATACAGCCTGACGACGGCATCGCCCGCCCAATCTCCACCGTCGCCGACGACGACCCGATCCGGATTGAGGAAGTCCTCAACAGCGTTGCCCTCCTTGAGGAACTCGGGGCAGGACACGTAGCTGAAAGCGCCCTTGCCTTGCTCGCTCAGCATCCGCTTGATCGCATCACCGGTGCCGCAGGGGACCGTCGACTTCATCACCAGCGCGTGGCGGTCGGACGCGGGCATCGCGTCGACGACCGCATGGACGGCGGAGAGGTCGGCGTCGCCCGAATACGTCGGCGGGGTGCCGACCGCGACGAACAGCAGCCGCGCGTGCTCGAGCACCGGCCCCAGCTCGGTGGAGAAATGCAGCCGATCGCGGTTCTTTGCGACCAGCTCCTCCAGCCCCGGCTCGTAGATCGGGATGTCGCCGGCGTTGAGCCGGTCGATCTTCTCGCTGTCGACGTCGACGCAGAAGACCTCGTTGCCGAGCTCGGCAAATCCGGCCGCTGAGACCAACCCGACATAGCCCGTGCCGATGACGCCGACCGGTTCGCGCTCTGAAGCCATGAGGCGCGGAAGGGTAGCGGGCGGCCCCCGCCGCGGCCTGGGCGCTTCAGCGCTTCAGGCCCTCGATCGTCTCCAGCCCGGCGGCATTTCCGGCCGCCGGGGCGGCGCCGTTGTCGACCGGGCTAACGCGCCCGGGCAGCTCCCGGACGAACCGGACAAGCGCCTGCCGGTAGTGCTCGAGCGACGCGATCGAGACCCACTCCTCGGGCCCGTGGTGTCCCGCTCCGGTCGGGCCGAACTCGACCGCCGGAATCCCCGCCTCGAGGAAGGCGACGGCGTCGGAGGCGCCGTCGCGTCCAACCGACAGGACCTCGCCTGAAGGCGACGAGCCGACCGCGGCGCTGAGCGCGCGCACGAAGGGGTTGGTGCGCGAAACGTCTGCCGGCGCGCGCGTGAAGGTGCGCGCGACGGTCACCCCGGGGAGGGCGCTCACCTGCTCGAGGATCGCCCGCGGATCCTGGTTGGGCAGGTAGCGGACGTCGACGTCCATCACGCACAGATCGGGCACCTTGTTGAGTGCGTCGCCACCGAGGATCCGTCCTAGGTTGATCGACGGGCGGTCGAACAGCTCCGAGGACTCCGAGGCGAACGGCAGTGACTCGATCGCGCGAAAGCGGTCGATCGCCTTGAGCACGGCGTTGTCGCCGAGCCAGGGCGTGGAGCCGTGAGCCGCGCGACCGCAGACTTCGAGGCGCATCGCAAGGACACCCTTGGCCTGGACGCCGATGTGCATGTTCGTCGGCTCGCCCGTGATCACGAAGTCGGCGTTCAGTCCGCCCGCGACGAGCGCGTCGACAGAGCGCTGATCGACCTCCTCGGACTCCTCGTCGGGCACGCACAGCAGGCGCACGCGGACGCCGTCCTGCGCGTCGGAGTCCTTGAGCGCGCAGAGCATCGCGGCGAGACCGCCCTTCATGTCGTACGCGCCGCGGCCGTAGAGACGGTCGCCGTCGATGCGCGGCTCGAACTGATCGGGGTGGCCGGGGACGACGTCGAGATGGCCGTGCAGAACGAGCGTCGGGGCATCGGCCGGCCCGACCTCGGCGAGCAGGACGGGGAGCCCGTGATGGTCGTACTCGCGCACGACCACGTCGCGCGCCTCGAGCCAACCTTTGACGAAGCCCGCCGCCGATCTGATTGCGTCGGGCTGCGAGGTGTCGTAGCTGATCAGGCGCTCTGCAAGGGCCCGCGGGTCCATCGACCAAGCGTAGAGCAGGCCGCCGGCAGAGCTGGGTCGTCAGCCCTCCAAGATCGCGAGGAAAGCCTCGTAGCGACGCTTCTCGCGCGCTTGCAGGCGCTGCTCCTCGGAGCCGTCCTCGGCCTTTTCGAGCGCCCGCTCGGCCTGCTCGAGCTTGTCGCGCAGCGTGGCC
>DASZZG010000262.1:0-2562 GCA_035543355.1 Solirubrobacteraceae bacterium
TCCTGGACCGCGCCGAGTGTGTGCGACGCCTCGTGCAGCAGCATCGACGGCTCATACGCCGCGGCGCCTTGCGGCACGGGCCCGGCAAATACCAATCCGAGCCGTCCACCGTCGTTGTTCGGGTTGGAGGCGCCCGCGACGTCGGCCCGCACGATCTGCTCCCCCATCCCCACCGGCTGGTTGGCGACGCCATCGACGAAGACGAGGTAGTTGCGCTTGCCCGCCACGCCGTGCGGCAACAGCGCGTGGAGCTGCGCGACAATCGCGTCCGCGCGCACCAGCGCTTGGACGCCCTGGGGAATCAGGTAGGCGGCGCCCACCTCCGGTAGCCGGACGACCATGAGGTCGACGTACTGGTTGCCGCAGCGCGTTCCCATGGCGAACCGCAGCGTCTTGCGCTGCCCCGCCTGGTCGGCGACGAAACGGTCGATTATCGAGACATCTCCCTGGAGCGCGTTGGCGATCTCGCCGACACCGTTGGGAGCGTCGGCGGGGTAGGCGTAGACCAGCTGAATGCTTGGCGCCCCGGGGTTGGCGAGCGCACCCGCGAAGCCCGGGCCGTGCGGATCTCCGCACCACTCGGCCGGCAGCATCGAGGAGCCCGGCTGGGCGTTCGCCGCCGTGGCGGTTGGAGATCCGCCACCGTGCTTGAGCGCAGCCGGCTGAGGCGGGGCCGAGTCGAGATGCGAGACCACGCCGGGGCGCGGGGCGTGAGCCGCTGCCGGCGCTGCCGGCGCCATCAGCGCAGCCAGCGCAAGGCACAGAGCAGGGCCCGACCAAGCACCGCGACATCGATTGGAGATCCCCATCCTGGGGTTGAAATCGACGTCCGCGCCCGTCCCGGCAAGCCGCCGGATCGGCGCTGGCCAGATTGGCATCGCGAGGGTTTAGGCCGTGAGGTCAAAGCTGGCCGGATGGGCCACCGCGTGGTCATGGGATCAGTCATCTAGGCTGCGACCCGTGGCACCGCGAATCGTGCTCTTCGGCGCAACCGGCTACACCGGTCGACTGACGGCGCACGCCCTGGTCGAACAGGGCGCGCGGCCGCTGCTCGCCGGGCGCAATCAGAGCGCGCTGGAGCAACTCGCCGGCGAGCTGTCCGGCCTCGAGACAGCGGTCGCCGATGTCGCTGCGCCCGACACGGTCCAGGCGCTGGTGCAGCGCGGCGACGTTCTGGTCTCCACGGTCGGTCCATTCACGCGCTGGGGCGAGCCCGCCGTACGGGCGGCGATCGCGGCCGGCGCCAGCTACCTCGACTCGACCGGCGAGACGCCGTTCATCCGCCAGGTCTTCGAGCGCTACGGAGCCGGCGCCGAGGCCGCCGGCTGCGGGCTCGTGACGGCGTTTGGCTATGACTGGGTCCCCGGCAACCTCGCCGGCGCGCTCGCCCTGCAACAGGCCGGCGACGCCGTGCGCGTCGACATCGGCTACTTCTTCTCGGGCTTGGCCGCTGCAGGGATGAGCGGCGGAACGCGGGCCTCCGTCGTCGAGGCGCTTCTGGAGCCCGCCTTCGCCTGGCGGGGCGGCCGGATCGTGACCGAGCGCGGCGCCAAGCACGTCCGCAGCTTCGAGCTCGCCGGCAAGCAGCGCCAGGCGATCTCCGTTGGCACGACCGAGCACTTCGCGCTGCCACGCGTGGCGCCCCAGCTGCGCGACGTCAACGTCTACCTGGGCTGGTTCGGACCGCTGTCACGCCCGCTCCAGGCACTGACGCTCGCGACCGGCCTCCCCGGAGCGGCGAGCGCGCTGCGCACAGCAGGCCGCCGCCTGACACACGGCTCCAGTGGCGGGCCCAGCGCCGAGAAACGCGCGCAAAGCGGCTCGCATATCGTCGCGATCGCCTCGAGTGCCGCCGGCGACGAGCTCGCGCGCGTGGATCTGACCGGCGGCAACGGCTACGACTTCACCGCTGCGATCCTCGCCTGGGGCGCCCGCACGGCGCTCGTCGGCGGGCTGAAGGGCAGCGGGGCGCTTGGCCCCGTCGACGGCTTTGGCCTCGAGCAGCTGCGTGACGGCTGCGCCCAGGCCGGGCTCAGCGTGAGCTGAGCCGAGCGGCACGGCAACCTTGTCATGCCTTTGTCAAGGTTGGGATCGCCGTTGGTACCATCGATGACTCGTTCATGCGTGACTATCTCCAGGCCATCAGCAGCCGCGTCGTCGTCTACGACGGCGGCATGGGAGCCACCCTCGAGCAGTTCGATCTGACCGCAGAGGACTACGGCGGGCTAGAGGGCAAGTGCCACGAGGCACTGGTGCTCAACCGCCCCGACGTCATCGAGGGCGTGCACAGCTCGATGCTCGAGGCGGGCGCGGAGGTCGTCGAAACCGACACCTTCCAGGCGTCGCGGCTGAAGCTCGACGAGTGGGGGCTCGGCGAGCACACGCTCGAGATCAACACGAAGGCGGCGCAGATCGCCCGCAAGGCGGCCGGCGAGGATCGCTTCGTGGCCGGCTCGATCGGGCCGACCGGCATGCTGCCGGCCTCGGAAGAAGCGACGCTCGGCCAGATCCGCTTCGGCGAGCTGGTGGAGATCTTCACCGAGCAGGCGCGCGGGCTGATCG
>DASZZG010000263.1:0-3002 GCA_035543355.1 Solirubrobacteraceae bacterium
GCGAAGATCGGCTACCCGCCGGCGCGCGTCTGGGGCTCGCCGACGACGTCGATGTGGACCCACCGGCTGGGTCCCCAGCGCGCCAAGCGGCTGCTCTTCACCGGCGATTCGCTGTCGGGCGCCGAGGCGATCGAGTGGGGGCTGGCGATCGAAGCGCCGCCCGCCGAACAGCTGGACGAGCGCACCGAGATCCTCGTCGCGCGGATCGCGCAGCTCCCGATCAATCAGTTGATGATGATGAAGCTGCTCGTCAACCAGGAGATCGCGTCGCAGGGCTTGCCCGCCACCCAGGTGATCGGCACCGTCTTCGACGGCATCACACGGCACACGCGCGAGGGCTACGCCTTCCAGCAGAAGGCCGCCGCGGAAGGGTTCAAGCAGGCCGTGGGCGAGCGAGACCAGCCGTTCGGCGACCTCGGGCCGTCCACGTTCAAAGGCTGATCGTCGAGCGAGCTAGGCGCCGGCGATGCTGAGAGTCCGCGCCGGCGCCTCGCCCCAGAGCTGCTCGAGACGGTAGAACGCACGTGTCTCGGGCGTGAAGACGTGCACGATCACGTCGAGGTAGTCGAGCAGGATCCAGCGTGCCTCCGCGGCGCCCTCGACGCGGCGCGGGAGCATCTCATAGTCGTGCTTGAGGCCCTCATAGACGCCGTCGTGGATCGCCTTCGTTTGGCGGTCGGTGTTGCCTGAGCAGATGACGAAGTAGTCGGTGTAGCCGACGATCCCGCGCAGGTCGAGCTCGACGATCTCGATCGCCTTCTTGTCGGCCGCGTAGCTCGAGATCGCGGCCACCAACTCCTCGCCGGTCATGGGCGGTACAGGCCCTCCGACGCGATCGTTCGCGCCACGGCGTCGGGAACGAGCTCGTCGATCGGCTCCCCCGCCGCCACCCGCCGGCGGACCTCGGACGAGGAGACGTCGACCGCGGGCATGTCGAGGAAGGTCACGCGATCGTGGCCGCCGAGCGGCTCGAGCTCGGCGACGATCTGCTCGCGGCGGGCACCCGCGCGCTCGGCGATCGCCAACCGCGCGAGCTCGAGGATCCGCCCCGGATCGCGCCATCGTGGCAAGGAGCGCGCGACGTCGCCTCCGGCGATCAGCGTGAGTTCGTCCTTGGGCGCGCGTTCATGCAGCTGCTCAAGCGTATCTACCGTGTATGACGGAGGCGGGCGGTCGAGCTCGATGCGCGAGACCGCGATGCCCCGTTCGGCGGCGATGGCGCGCTCGCACAGCGCCAGGCGCACCTCTGCACCGGGATCGCCCTTGATCCGCTTGTGCGGTGGCTCGAGCGCCGGGATCAGCAGGACGCAATCCAGCCCCAGCAGGTCGCGCGCCGCCCGGGCGCAGGTCATGTGGCCGACGTGAGGCGGATTGAAGCTGCCGCCGAGGATCCCGATGCGCAACAGCTAGTGGGCCACTAGTGGGTCGTCCGGGAACGTTGCGCCGGAAAGGGCGAGGCGCAGGGGCCGCCAGGCAAGGACGCAGGGAGGGTGCAATGGCAGCGCCATTGCCCCGACCGAGGACGCCGCATGGCGGGCATCTGCGTCCGCCCTTTCGGGTGGAATGTTTCTGGGCGGCCCACTAGAGCCGGACGTGCCCGTCGCCGCGCACCACGTACTTGTACGTGCATAGCTCGCGTAGCCCGATCGGCCCGCGCGCGTGGAGCTTCTGGGTCGAATTGCCGATCTCCGCGCCCATGCCGAACACGCCCCCGTCGGTAAAGCGAGTGGACGCGTTGACGTAGACGCAGGCGGCATCGACGCCCGCCTCGAACGCGCGCGCAACATCAACGTCGCGCGTCACGACGGCCTCGGAATGGCCCGATCCGTGGGCGTTGATGTGGTCGATCGCTTCGTCGGCGGAGTCGACGACCTTGACACCGATGATCAGCGCAAGATACTCGGTGTCCCAGTCTTCATCGGTCGCGTCGGCCAGCTCGCCGGCGAAGTCCGCTGCAAGTGCGCGCACCCGCCCGTCGACGCGCAGCTCCACGCCCTGCGCATCGAGCGCGCGCAGCGCACGCGGAACGAACGCGGGCGCGACATCGGCGTGGACGAGCAGCTTCTCCGCCGAGTTGCAGACCCCGGGACGCTGCACCTTCGCGTTGACGACGATCGCTTCGGCGGCGTCCAGGTCGGCGCTCGCGTCGACATAGACGTGGCAGTTGCCCGCGGCCGCATAGATCACAGGGACCGTCGCGACGGCTTTGAGCGCGGCCTTGAGGCTCTCGCCGCCGCGCGGGATGATCAGGTCGACGACGCCGTCCTGCGTGGCAAGCTCAGCCAGCTCTTCATGCCCGCCGCCCGCGACCAGCGAGACCGCGCCCTCGGGAAGGCCGGTCGCCACAACCGCCTCAGCGGCGATCGCCGCGAGTACGGCGTTCGAGTTCGCGGCCGCGGAAGAGCCGCGCAGGACTATCGCGTTGCCCGACTTCAGCGCGAGCGCGGCCGCGTCGATCGTTACGTTGGGGCGCGCCTCGTAGACAACTGCGACCACGCCGATCGGCACGCGCATCCTCGTCACGTCGAGGCCATTGGGCAGCCGGTAGCCGTCGATCACCTCGCCGACGGGGTCGCGCAGCGAGGCGATCTCGCGCACCCCGTCTGCGATCGCCGCCACGCGCTGGGCGTCGAGCGCAAGCCGCTCGAGGAAAGCGGCGTCGTGGTCGCTCGCACGCGCCGCCTCGAGGTCGCGCGCGTTGGCATCGAGGATCTCCTCGCAGCGCCGCTCGATCCCGGCCGCCATCGCCTCGAGCGCACGGTCCTTGGTCGCTGAGTCGGTGCGAGCAAGCGTGCGCGCGGCGCGCTGCGCGGCGCGGCAGGTTTCACTCACCGATGTGGTCGCCAAAGCCATTGCCAAAGACTACGCGAGCACGAAGTAGTCGCGGTGAACGGCCTCCTCGGTGGCCCGCGGCAGCCGCTCGCGCACGGCAGCCGACTTCAGCCCCTTTACTTCGCGCAACTCGCCTGCCGAGTAGTTGCAGATGCCCTTGCCGATCAGGC
>DASZZG010000264.1:0-4504 GCA_035543355.1 Solirubrobacteraceae bacterium
GCTATCAAATTTGATAGCAGCAACTATCAGCTGGGCGGAACAGGTATGCGATCCCCCACCGCGCAAATCCCGCAAGCGCCGCAAACCCCCGCCTCACGAAATGCCCAGCCGAAGCGTTAGTTGATCGTGGCGTTGGAACCCTTTCAGGAAGTACTCGATGACCATCGCGATCACGTCCTGCGATTCCTCGTGGCGGCCGCCGGGCCCGACGACGCCGACGACTGCTTTCAGGAGACGTTCCTGGCCGCGCTGCGGGCCTATCCGCGGCTGCGGCCGGACTCGAACATCCGCGCCTGGCTGTTGACGATCGCGCAGCGCAAGGCGATCGACGCCCATCGCGCCCGGACGCGGCGCCCGCTGCCGGTCTCGGACCCCGAGCCGGCAGGACACGCGGCGCCACCGGGGCTCGACGGCGAGGCGGCGCTCTGGCGGGCGGTGCACACACTGCCGGAGCGCCAGCGCGCCGCGGTCCTGCTGCGCTACTTCGGCGACCTCTCCCACCGGGAGGTGGGACGCGCGATGAACGGCAGCGAGGCGGCGGCGCGCCGCAACGTCCACGACGGACTCAAGAAACTGAGGGAGGCTCTCGCATGAACGAGCAAATCGATCGCGAACTGACCCGCATCGCAAGCGCGCTGCAAACCCCTGACGCCGGCGACGCTGCCCAGCGCTTCGCGGAACGCGCCGCGGCCGCCGACCTGATCGACGTCGCCTACGGCGAGCTGGAGACCCCGGTCGGCCCGGTGGTCGTCGCCTGCACACGCCAAGGGCTCGTGCGCGTGGCCTACGCGGACGCGCCGCACTGGGTGCTCGCCCAGCTCGCCAAGCGCGTCTCTCCGCGAATCCTCAGGCTGCCGGGCGGCGTCGACGACGTGCGCCGCCAACTCGACGAGTACTTCGCCGGGCGGCGCGACGACTTCGAGCTCACACTCGATTGGCGCCTGACTGACGGATTTCAGCGGCGCGTGCTGCGCAACACCGCGACGATCCCGAGGGGTCAGGTCAGCACCTACACCGAGATCGCGCGCGCCGCCGGCAGCCCGCGCGCAGCGCGCGCCACCGGCAACGCGCTGGGCGCGAATCCGCTGGCGATCGTCGTGCCCTGCCATCGCGTCGTGCGCACCGGCGGCGCGCTCGGCGGCTACGGCGGCGGCCTCGACGCCAAGCGCTACCTGCTGTCGCTGGAGGGCGCGCTGAAGGACTGAGCCGAGCGCCTACGCGGGCGTGCCGGCGCCGTTCGCCCCGCTCGGCTGTGCCCCCGACGGCGACGGCGAGGCCTCCTCGGAACGGCCGCCGGCGGCCGCCAGCAGCTCGGCGATCGACTCCTCCACGTCCAGCACGAGCTCGTCGATGTCGGCGAGCGCTTCGAAGTCGCCGATCAGCCCGATCGCGACACGGCCGTTGTAGGACATGATCGCGATCGCCAGCGCATTGTCGGGCGCGAGGAAAGCAACCGGCACGAGCTGCTCGATCTCGTGCCCCAGCAGGTAGAGCGGGAACTGCGGACCTGGCACATTGGTGACCAGCAGGTTGTACATACGCGTCGAGAAGTGCAGCCGCGACGCCTGCGCGAAGATCGTCGGCGGCGTGAACTCCTCGACCGAAGAGATCGCCTCGGCGCCGAGCGCCTGCTTCGACTCTTTCAGCCCGCGCATCTCGGCGGTGACGAGCTGCAGCCGGCGCACCGGGTCCTCGCAGTACACGGGCAGCGGCCCGAGCATGATCGTGATCCGGTTGCCGAGCTGGCCGCGCTCGTCCTCGGCTCGGATCGATACCGGCACCGCGCCGCGCAGCTCGAGGCCGGCCGTCGGCACACCTCGCGCGCGCAACCACCTGCCGAGCGCACCGGAGACGATCGTCAGGAAGACGTCGTTGACGGTGCCGCCGAGCTCGTCCTTGATCGCCTTGAGATCGGCCAGCTCGGTGTTGACCCAGCGAACCTGGCGATGCGTCCCGATCCCAACGTTGAGCGGCGAGGTGGGCGCGCGATTGACCGCGCTCCAGGCGACCTCCCCCACTCCCTCCGCAACCTCGCGCAGGCGCCGCAGGGTACCCCCCGGGTTCTGCGCCGCACGCCACGCCTGCCCCGCGAGATCGAGCGGAATCGCGGCGACATCGGTCACGGCGCGTGCGACGATCGCCGCCGAGGAGGGCTCCACCTGCGGGATCCACGGTTCGGGCGACACCTCCCTCGGCACCGGCTCGAGGTCGAACAGCACGGTGGTCAGGTCGACTCCCGAGACGCCGTCGACGAGCGAATGGTGGACCTTGTTGATCAGGGCGAAGCGCCCGTCCTCGAGCCCCTCCACCAACCACAGCTCCCACAGCGGCTTCGAACGGTCGAGTCGCTGGGAGAAGATCCTGCCCGCGAGGTTGCGCAGCTGCTCGAGCGAGCCGGGCGGCGGCAGCGCCGTATGGCGCACGTGGTAGGTGATGTTGAAACGCGGGTCGTCGACCCAGAACGGACGCCCCAGCTCGAGTCGCGGCACGCGCAGCTTCTGGCGATAGCGCGGCACCAGGTGCAGGCGCGAATCGATGTGACCTACCACGTCCTCGTAGGCGGGCGACGGGCCCTCGAACAGCATTATCGAGCCGATGTGCATGTGCGAGCCGGCGCGTTCGTGAGCGAGGAAGCTCGTGTCGACCGAGGTCAGGCGGTCCATGTGCTTCGGGGCCATCCGCAGCCTCCTAACCGTCCGCGCCCGGACGGGGGAATTGAGTCGAGACCATCGCGTCCCATGCCCTGTCGGGCATGATCGCGTTCTGAAAGAGCACGATCCTCGCCGACGCGGTCACAGGGACGCGAATCGGCGAACGCCGCTTGGAGATCGCGCGGTCGATCGCCTTCGCAACCGTCTCGGGCCCGCCGCCCAGCTTCCCGAGCCCGCCCTCGTATGCGCCCGCGGTCACATCGGCCACGGCGGCGTTGAACTCCGCGTACGGCCCGTCGTCCGGGGTGGCGTCGATCGCGCCGACGGCGGTCTCGCCGAACTGCGTCTTGATCAGCCCCGGCTCGATGATCGTCACGTCGACGCCGAAGCCGCGCACCTCGAAGCGCAGCACATCGGAGATTCCCTCGACGGCGTGCTTGGTCCCGTGGTAGATGCCGCCGCCCGGAAACGTGCATTTCCCGCCGATCGAGGAGATGTTGACGATCTTTCCCCAATGCTGGCGGCGCATTCCCGGTAGCACGAGCTGGCACATCCGGATCAGGCCGAAGACGTTCGTCTCGAACTGCCGGCGCACCTGGTCGAGCGGCACGGTCTCGACCGCTCCGCTCTGACTGTAGCCGGCGTTGTTGACCAGTACGCCGACCGCACCCTCGGCCCGCTCGACCTCCGCGACCGCCGCGGACATCGACGCCTCGTCGCAGACGTCGAGCGCAAGCAGCTTGCAGCCCTTCGCCTCGAGGTCGGCGATCGCGTCGACCTTGCGCGCCGTCGCGTAGACCGTCCAACCGCCCTTGGCGAGCCGCTCAGCGGTCGCGCGGCCGATTCCCGTCGAACATCCTGTGATCAGCACGGCCTTCGATACGTCGCTCATCTGCGCTCTCTCTCGCTCGCTCACGCGGATCGTATTAGCCTGCGCACGACGATGCGCGCCGTCACCTTCCAGGCACCGGGCGAGGTCCGCCTCGAGGACCGGCCCGAGCCCGAGCTGCTGGCCGCCGACGATGCGATCGTCGGCGTCGAGGCCTCGGGCATCTGCGGCTCGGACCTGCACATCTACCACGGGCGGGTGAAGATCGAGCCGGGCTTCGTGATCGGCCACGAGTTCGTCGGCACGGTCCTGGCCGCGGGCAGCGCCGTCAACCGCCTCGCGGAGGGCGACCGCGTGCTCGGCTGCTACTGCACTGCCTGCGCCACCTGCTTTCACTGCCGCCGCGGCGAGTACCACAAATGTGACGAGGGGCGAGTCTTCGGCCATGGCGCGGCACTCGGTTCGCTGCCCGGCGCGCAGGCCGAGCAGGTGCTGGTGCCACACGCCAACCTGACCTTGCGCAAGGTGCCCGACGGGATGTCCGACGACGTCGCGCTGTTCGCCGGAGACGTCATGGGCACGGGTTACCACGCGATCGACTCCGCGGGACTGCATCCCGGTGAGACCGCAGCGGTGGTCGGCCTGGGACCGGTGGGGCTGTGCGCCGTCCAGGCCGCCCGCGCGGCGGGCGCGACGGCGGTGATCGCGATCGACACGGTCGAGGATCGCCTCGCGATGGCCGAGTCTTTCGGAGCGATACCGGTGCACGCAGAGAACGGCGATGCCCGGGCGGTCGTCAAGGACGCCACCGCCGGCCGCGGCGTCGAGGTGGCGGTGGACGCCGTCGGGCACCCGGCGGCGCTGGACCTCGCCTGCCGGCTGGCGCGCAAGGCCGGCACCGTCTCGCTCACCGGCGTCTACACGGAACGCGCGGAGGTCCACCTCGGGATCGTCTGGATCAAGGCGCTGCGGCTGGTCAGCGGCCATGCGAACGTGATCGGTCACGTCGACACCGTGCTGGCGA
>DASZZG010000265.1:0-3783 GCA_035543355.1 Solirubrobacteraceae bacterium
GAGCAGGCCGCCGAGCAGCACGATCCCGTGGATCGCGTTCGTGCCCGACATCAGCGGCGTGTGCAGCGTGTTGGGCACCTTCGAGATCACCTCGAAGCCGACGAAGGCGGCGATAACCAGCAGCGCGATCTCGGTCAGCAGGTCCATTCAGTCCTCCGGTTAAGCGGTGGTCTCGTTCGCCAGGCCGGCCGCCGAGCGCGCGCCGGCATGAACGATCTCGCCCGCGCGGGTGACGCAGGCGCCGGCGATGATCTCGTCGTCGAAGTCGAGCTTGAGCTGCCCGTCCTCGACCATCAGCTCGAGCAGCGCCTGGATGTTGCGCGCGTATAGCTGCGAGGCGTGCTCGGCCATCTCCGCCGCCAGGTTCTGCGGCGCCGCGATCGTGACGTCGTGACGCACGACGGTCTCGCCGGGGACGGTCAGCTCGCAGTTGCCGCCGGACTCGCCGGCGAGGTCGATGACCACCGAGCCGGTCTTCATCCCCTTCACCGCGTCCTCGGTGACGAGCAGCGGCGCCGGCCGGCCCGGCACGAGGGCGGTCGTGATCACGACGTCGATGTCGGCGATCGCCTCGGCCAGCAGCTCGCGTTGGCGCTCCTGCTCCTCCTCCGTGAGCTGGCGGGCATAGCCGCCCTCCGCCTCGGCGTCGGCGCCGAGGTCGAGCTCGAGGAAGGAGGCGCCGAGCGACTCGACCTGCTCCTTGACGGCCGAGCGTACGTCGAAGCCCAGCACCACCGCACCCAGCCGGCGCGCGGTGGCGATCGCCTGGAGGCCGGCGACGCCGGCGCCGAGCACGAGCACCTTGGCGGGACGGATCGTGCCCGCGGCCGTCATCAGCATCGGGTAGAAGCGACCGAGCAGCGTTCCGGCGAGCAGCACCGCGCGGTAGCCGGCCACATTCGACTGCGAGGAAAGCGCGTCCATCGACTGCGCGCGCGAGATTCGCGGCACCGCCTCGAGCGCGAACGCCGTCGCGCCGCTGGCCGCGAGCGCGCGAGCCGTGTCGGGCGCTGTGAGCGGCGCGAGAAAGCCGATCAGCACGGACTTGTCGGACAGTCGAGCCGCCTCCTCCGCGGACGGCGGCGACACCTTGACGACGACGTCCGCTCCCCAGATCGCGGCGGAATCGGCCGTCACCGTCGCGCCGGCCTCGGCGAACGCCTCGTCCGGGATCACCGCGGCAGCCCCGGCGCCAGATTCGACGACGATCTCGAGCCCCGCGCCGGCCAGCTTGCGCACGGCCTCGGGCACGAGCGCAACCCTGCGCTCGCCGTCCGCTGTCTCTTTCGGAACGCCGACTCTCATTCTTTTTGGGCCCGCCGACAGCGCTTACGCGGTCAACGGGGCGAGCACGATACCGGCGGCGACGCCCATCCGCCGCGCCGTGACGAGCGCCCGGGCCTCGGTGCGCGGATCGAGCCCAGCGGGCCGGGGCGTGACCGGCGCGGCCTGTTGCGCCCGCTTGGAGCCGCGCCGCGGCGCTGTCCGGGAGCGTGCCGCGGCGACCCCCGGGGCCACGGCGGAGCGGTGCGATCGCCGCGGTACCACGGCGATCGGGAAGGGCGCCCGCGCCAGCGCCGTGAGCGCCTGCCCCGTGACCCAGACCGGCGTCTGGTTGCTGCTGCGCGAGTAGTGCACGGAGCCGTCGCGCGCGCTCACCGAGCGCAGGTACGCGATCGGGTTGCGCCCGCCGTGCCGCACGCGCTCGGGCTTGCGCCCGGCGGCGATCAGGCCCTGGATCGCCCACGCAGTCGACTGCGCGTTGGACGCGTCACCGGGGCGCAGCGGGAACCCGCCGTCGGCGTTCTGGTGGGCGGCGACGAAGCGCACGGCGCGCGCCGATGTCGCTGAGCCGCGACGACCGCCGGCGGCCAGCGCCTCCAGCGCCGAGCCGGTCTCGTCGATCCCGCTGCCGCCCCCTTTTGTGGCGAAGTTGAAACCGCCGTCATCGCCCTGCTGGCTCGCGAGCCAGGCGGCCGCAGTGCGCACGTCCGACGCCGAGCGGCCCTCTCCCGCGCCGCGCAGGGCGAGGATCGCGAACGCCGTCAGGTTGACCTGGCCGTCATAGGACCCGTCGGGCTGCTGATGAGCTTGCAGGTCGGCCACGAGGTCGTGGCCGGCGAAGTCGTTTGGCGAGACGCCCGCGCCGGCGAGCACCAGGATCGTGCGCTCGATCGCGCCGGTGTCCTTGATCGAATCTGCGTCCGAGCGAATGAAGTCGATCGCGCTGGGGCCGCCGTGACGGACGTCGCCGGGATTTCGCCCCGCCGCCTCGAGCCCGAGCGCCACCCAGCCCGTGTAGAGGCCCGTCGACGCTTCGCCGGGGGACCCGCCGAAACCACCGTCGGTGTTCTGCGCCCGATCGAGGTAGCCGATCGAGCGATGCGCGGAGCCCGCGGGCGCGGCACGAGCGTGCGCGGGCTCAGCGAACGCACCCAAGGCGACGGCCGCTGCTGCCGCGAGCCCCGCAAGCGATCCCGGCACGGCCTTCCAGTGAACCTCGAAGCGGGCCCGGAAGCGCTCGAGCGACCGCACCAGCGCCGGACCGAAGGCGAGCGCGAAGAGCGCGTTGCCGACCGCGTGCGCGATGTCGAACGGGATCCCGCGGCCGTACAGGAAGGCGAACTGGGACAGCGTGTGCTCGCCGCTGAACGTGATCCACGTGTAGAGGTTCATCACGATTCCGAACGCCAGGCCGGCGAGGGCGCAGACGAACGCCAGTCCCACGCGACCGAGATGATGTCGCGTGATCCGCGCGAGCACGGCGCCGCCAATGCCGACGCCGCCCCAGGCGAGCATCTGCCACGGCGTCCAGGGGCCCTCTCCGAAGAACAGGTTGGAGCTGATCGCCGCAACCGCTCCGACGGCGAAGCCGGGAGCGCCGCCGAGCACGTAGCCCGAGATCAGCACGATGTCGGTCGTCGGCTTGACGTTCGGCAGCGGCGCGAATGCAACGCGGCCGAGCGCGGCGAGCGCGGCGAGCGTGGCAACCAGCGCGAGCACCCGCGCCGAGGGACGCGAGCGCTCGTACCAGGCGAAGCCGACCGCAAGCGCGGCGGCCAGCAACGCGAGCGAGGCGATCGACCAGGTCATCGCGTGTGCACCTCGCGCAGGTGAGGGCGAGCGCTCGACCGCCGCTCGCGAAGCACCGCGGCGCCTTGCTCCGGCAGAAGCGCTCCCCCCGCGCCACCAAGGATGCGCGCGGTCTCGGTGGCGAAGTACCAGCCACCGGTGAGCACCTCGGAGCTGGGGGCGTCGGCGATGACGACGCCGTCGCCCAGCAGGACGACCCGTTCGGCGAACGACGCGGCGAACTCGACGTCGTGCGTCGCGACGAGCACTCCCGCGCCGGCGGCGGCGATCGAACCAAGCGTGATCGCGAGGTCCGCCTTGCGCGAGCGATCCATGCCACGGGTGGGCTCATCGAGGCAGACCGCGGCGGCCGGCTCCTCACCCGACATCACGATCGCGAGCGCCAGCCGCTGGCGCTCGCCGCCGGACAGATCGCGCGGATGCCTGTGCGCGAGCGCCTCCATGCCGGCGGCCCGGAGGCCGGCGCCGTCGACCTCCTCGTCAACGCGCTCGTGCACCAGGTAGTCGCCGGGGTGCTGTAGCAGCAGCGCCACCCGGCCGGCGCTCGAGACGCGCCCGCGGGTGGGGTCGAGCAAGCCTGCGGCGCAACGCAGGAGGGTGGACTTGCCGGCGCCGTTGCGTCCCATCAGGGCGACGAGCTCTCCTGGTTTGACTGCTAGGTCGAGTGACTTCAGGACGGCCTTTCCCTTG
>DASZZG010000266.1:0-14993 GCA_035543355.1 Solirubrobacteraceae bacterium
AGGGCCCGTAACTCAACAACTGACGTGTTTGGCGACCGCTCCGCGGCGCCCCGTGCCACCCTCGATCCTCGCCGTAGCGATGCTACGGCTGCGGTCGAGTGCGACCCGTGGCATCCACGGATCGGCCTCCCAACCCGCCACTTGTTTCGTTACGGGCCCTTAGAGCGCGCGGACGTCTGCCCCCTGGGGCTCGAACGGGGCGCGCATGACGTCCGCCCACTCGCCTGCCTCGCTGCGCAGCCGCTCGGTGACGGCGCCCGTCTGCTCGTAGTGCGTCCAGACGAGCACCGCCGGGCCGGCGCCGGAGATCGTCGCTCCAAGGGCCCCCAGTTCCTGCGCGCGCTCGACCAGCTCGATCGAGCGCGGATAGAGCGCGGCGCGGCGCGGCTGGTGCAGGCGGTCCCGTAGCCCGCGGCCGACGATGTCCCACTCGCCGCGCGCCAGCCCGAGGACGAGCAGGGCTGCATGCGCAGCGTTGAAGACAGCGTCCTCGAGCGGCACCTCGGCCGGGAGCGCGGCGCGGGCCCGTGCGGTGCTGAGCGGCTCGCGTGGCAGGACGAGCACGGCCTCGAGGCCGGTGGGCGGATCGAAGCGCACCGGCATCGCGTCTGCGCAGATGACGAAACCGCCGTGCAGGGCCGCCGCGACGTTGTCAGGGTGCCCCTCGAGCTCCGATGCAAGCGCGAACAGGTCGGCGTCGAGCTCGAAGATGTGGTCGGCCGCCATCAGCCCCGCAACGATCGCCGCGGCGCTCGAGCCCAGGCCACCGCAGCGGGGGATGTCAGATCTGATGTTGAAGCTGAACTCTGCGGCGGGGCTGAGCCGTTCGAAGGCCCGCACCACCAGGTTGGAACGATCGCGCGGCAGGTCGAGCTCGGTCTCGACGGCGAAACTGCCGGTCTCGCGGACGTCGACCTCGAGGTGCAGCGCGACAGCCGCCGCCAGCGCATCGAACCCCGGCCCCAGGTTGGCCGAGGATGCCGGTACGCGGACTACGCGGTGGCGCTCCATCAGGCCCCCTGCGCGAAGACGGCCTGCTCGAGCGCGCCCAGCTCAGCGGCGCAGGGACGCACCGCCCCCGCGTGATCGAGCGCCGTCTGCGGATCCTTGAGCCCGTGACCCGTGAGCACGCAGACGACGCGCTGTGCGCCCTCGGCGCCATACCGCAAGAGCCCGGCGACCGCGGCTGCCGAGGCGGGCTCGCAAAAAACCCCCTCGCCGGCGGCGAGCAGCCGGTAGGCGTCGAGGATCTCGGCGTCGGACACTGCGCGGATTGCACCGCGCGAGGAGGTCATCGCCGAGATCGCCTCCTCCCAGCGGGCGGGATTGCCGATCCGGATCGCGCTCGCGACCGTCTCCGGGTTCGCCACCGGCGCGCCGTGCACCAGCGGCGCTGAGCCCTCCGCCTGAAAGCCGAACAGGCGCGGTGAGGCTCCAGCCTCTTGCAGCCCCTGCCAGTAGGCGGTGATGTTTCCGGCGTTGCCGACCGGGATGCAGAGCGCATCGAAGCGCTCGAGCTCGTCGAGGATCTCGAACGCGGCTGTCTTCTGGCCCTCGATGCGAAACGCGTTGACCGAGTTGACCAAGGCGATCGGATGCCGATCGACCAGCTCGCGCACGAGCGCCAGCGCCTCGTCGAAATTGCCGCGCAGCGCCACCACGCGCGCGCCGTGCATCAGCGCCTGGGCAAGCTTGCCGGCCGCGATGTTCCCCTCGGGAACGATCACCGCCCCGCGCAGGCCGGCGCGCGCGGCATACGCCGCGCACGACGCGGCGGTGTTCCCGGTGGACGCGCAGATCACCGCCTCGGCGCCCTCGCGCACGGCGGCGGAGACCGCGCACGTCATACCGCGGTCCTTGAACGAACCTGTCGGATTGGCCCCCTCGAGCTTGAGCCAGACCTCGGCGCCCACCCGCTCCGACAGGCCGAGGGCCGGCACAAGCGGAGTCGAGCCCTCGTGCAGGGTGACCACCGGGTCGGTGGCGGCGAACGGCAAGCGCTCGCGATAGCGCTCGATCACGCCGGGCACCTAGTTGAACTCCTCCTCGATCACTCGGATCGCGCGCGGCGGGGAGCGCATGAAGTCGAGTCCGGCGATCAGGTCGCAGGCGGCGAAGAACTTCGACTCGAGCACCTCGTGCACGACCATCACGAGGCGCGCGTTGTCCCCCAGGCCCCGCTGGATGACGGATTTGACCGAGACCTCCTGCATCCCCAGGACCTGGGCGATCTGGCCGAGCACGCCAGGCCTGTCCGCAACCTCCATGTGAAGGTAGAAGGCGGAGACGACGTCCTCGGCGATCGGCAGCTCGCGCAGCGGCTCGGAGAGCGCCGGCCCGCGCGGCAGCGGTGGCGAGGCCATCGCCGACAGCACGTCGCCGAGCACAGCCGTCGCTGTCTGCGAGCCGCCTGCGCCGGGACCCGACATCGTCACCTCGGTGATCGCGTCCGACTCGACGGTCACCGCGTTGTAGGGACCGTTGACGCTCGCCAGCGGATGGTCGGGGTAGAGGAACGCCGGGTGCACGCGGACCGACAACCGGGAATCGATCAGCTCAGCCGTCCCTATCAGCTTCAGCCCGAGGCGCAACTCGCGGGCGTATTCGAGATCGTCCGTCGTGATCCGCTCGATCCCTTCGTAGCGCACGTCCTGAAGCCGCACGCGGGTGCGGAAGGCCAGACGCGCGAGGATCGCCATCTTTGCCGCGGCGTCGCGACCGTCGACGTCGTCGGCTGGATCGGCTTCGGCGTAGCCCTTCGCCTGGGCGTCGGCGAGGGCCTGCTCGTAGGTCACACCGGCGCGCGCCATCTCCGTAAGGATGAAGTTCGTGGTGCCGTTGACGATCCCGTGGATTCGCTTGATGTCGGCAGCCGCCAGCGATTCCTGCAACACCCGGATCACCGGCACCACGCCCGCGACGGCCGCCTCGAAGCGCAACTGGACCCCCGCCTCGCGCGCCTGCGCCGACAGCTCCTCGCCGTGGCGCGACAGCAGCTGCTTGTTGGCGCTCACGACATGCCGACCACGCGCCAGCGAGCGGGTCACGTACTGGAGCGCCGGATCGATTCCCCCGATCAGCTCGACGATCACGTCCGCGCGCTCGAGGATGTCCTCGAAGGAGCCACGCGAGCGGGTGAGGACGCCACACAGCTCGACGCGGCGGCCGGTGGTCGCCTCGATTTCGTCCGCGCGCTGCTCGACCAGCTCGGCGAACGCCCGGCCGACCGTGCCGTGGCCAAGCAGGCCGACGTTGACGGGCTTCATGCGGCGCTCGCGATCGGCGACGCGCTACCCGACATCGCGGGCGCCCAGATCGTCGTAGGTCTCGCGCCGCACAACCACGCGTGCGTCGCCGTCCTTGCAGAAAATCACGGGAGGACGGGGGATGCCGTTGTAGTTGTTCGCCAGCGCATGCCCGTACGCCCCGGTCGCCGGCGTGACGAGCAGATCGCCCGCGCGCGGCTCGTCGAGCGCCACATCGGAGATCAGGACGTCGCCGGACTCGCAGTGCTTGCCGACCACGCGGCAGGGAGTCGCTCCGCCGAATCGCCCCACTATCTCGGCCTCGTACGGCGCGCCATAGAGCATCGGCCGCAGGTTGTCCGACATGCCGCCGTCGACCGCCACCCAAGTTAGGGGCCCGGGCTTCACCGTCTCGACGCCGTAGAGCGTCACGCACGAGTTGGCGACGAGCGCGCGGCCGGGCTCGAGCAGTAACCGGATCCGCTCGCCGAGGAAGTCGTGCGCCGCGGCGACCGTCGCGTCGACGTACTGCTCGATCGTCGGCGGCTGCTGCGCGGACGTGTAGGCCACGCCCAGTCCACCGCCGAGGTCGTAGACGGCGAACTCGCCCAGCTGCGCGATCGCCTCGGTTGCGCGCCGAAACGGATCCAGCTCGGACAGCTGCGAGCCGATGTGCACGTGAAGGCCCACCAGTTCGAGTGTGGGTGACTCTTGCACCCGCACGATCGCCTCCGCAGCCGAAGCGAGCGAGAAGCCGAACTTCGATTCCGCCTGTCCTGTGGAGATCGCCGGATGCGTGTCGCCGCGGACGTCGGGCGTCACGCGGACGAGCACGCGTTGAGCGCCTTGCTCGCCGCCGGCGAGCCGCGTCAGCGACTCGAGCTCGTCGAAGCCGTCGAGCGCGATCAGCCCCACCCGCTCGCGCAGCGCATACTCGAGCTCCGCCGCGGACTTGGCGTTGCCGTGCAGCACGATCCGCTCGGGCGATATCCCCGCGGCGAGCGCCATGTGCAGCTCTCCGCCGGAGGCGACGTCAGCTCCTATCCCCTCGCCTGCGAACAGCTCGAGCACGGCCGTGCAGGGAAACGCCTTGGTCGCAAAGAGGACGGTCGCATCGGCGTGACGCTCCGCCAGCGCCTGCGCAAAGGCGCGCGCGCGGGCGCGCAGGTCGTCCTCGGCGACGATGTAGGCGGGCGTGCCGAACTCGCGCGCGAGCTCGCGCGCATCGCATCCGCCCAGCTCGAGGTTGCCGGACTCGTCGAGCCGGCTGCCGAGCGGCCAAACCCGGGAAAGCGTTCCTGTCGCGGCCATAATGAGGGCAAGTATGCGTCATCGCACCCCGGACCCCCCGGCAGAGACGGGGATGCACGAGGGTCTCGCCTACGCCCTGTTCGCGCCGGCCGGCCCTCCAACGGGCGCCGTGATCATCTTCCACGGGGCCGGGTCGGCCAAGGAGAGCCACTTCGACTATGCACGCGCCGCCCGCGCGACGGGTCTGCTGGCGCTCTCCTTCGACCAGCGCGGCCACGGCGCGAGCGAGGGTGCGCTCGATGGTCGCATCGTCGACGACGCGGCCGCGATCGCGTCGCTGCTCCCGCCCGGCCTACCGCTGGCGCTGCGCGGATCGAGCCTCGGCGGCTATGTGGCTCTGCTGGCAGCTGAGCCCATGGGAGCCGCCGCGGTGGTCGCGATCTGCCCGGCGAAGGCAGAACTGCTGCTGCGGGGGCTCCGTCGCGAGGAATACGACTGCCGCGTCGACCGCACAGGGCTCGAGCGGTTCCTCCAGGACCATGATCTGACAGCGGCCGTCGCCCGACTGGAGATGCCGCTGATGATCCAGCACGCCGAGGGCGACGAGAGCGTCCCGATCGCGGATTCGCGGGAGCTGCACGAAGCGGCGGCCGGTCGCCGCAAACGGCTGATCGCGATCGGGGGCGGCGACCATCGCTCGGTCCAGCACGACGCCGAGTTGCAAGGCGAGTCGCTGCGCTTCATCCGCCGCGCGATCGCGGCCCGTCATCGCTAGCGCGCCGGCCGCCAGCGGCGACGCCGTCGCCGGGCACCTTGCCGGGGTTGGCGACGCCGTCGCCGGGCACCTTGCCGGGGTTGGCGACGCCGACGCCGAGCACCTTGCCGGTATTGGAGACGGTGGTGCCGAGCGTCCGGCCGGTGGCCTTGACCGTATTGCCGAGCCGCCGGCTGTGCCCGTTGACCGTACTGCCGAGCCGCAGGCTGTGCCCGTTGAGCGTCTTGCCGAGGCCGTCGATAAGCGTGGTGGTCGTCTTGCCGAGCGCGCCGGTAGTCCCGGCGAGCGCGTTGCCGAGACCACCCGTCACGGGCGCCGTGTCGGGCAACGGAGCAGCTGGTGACCCGACCGTGGGGCCGGGCGAGCCGGAGGACTGGGAGGGGGCTACCGCCGGAGATCCGGCGGTGCTCGGCGGTGCTGCCGGCGTAGAGCCGCCGCCTGGGGTGGTCGCGGGTGGGGTCCCGCCATCGCTGGGCGCGACCGGCGTCCCCGGCGCCGGCGTGACCACCGGGCCGGTCGGCGTCGGGCGCACCGCAGCCGCGGCCGGCGTCGCCACGGCCGCCACCTGGCGCGGCCCGGGTGTGCCAAACGTGACGGGCGGCTGGTCACTCACGACCAGGCTGCGGATTCCGGCGAGCTGCCCTGTCGTCGGCCAGCCCTTGAACGCGACCACCGCCCCGACAAGCACCGCGACGCATCCGATCGCCGCCACGAGCGAGGTGCTCGTGCCGATGCCCGACAGGATTGCCCGTGATGAACGCATGCTCTGGGAGGCATTTGGGCAGCGGTGCCCAAACCCTCACGCGCGCATCGGCACTCCGGCCCCAGACCTTTAGCGTTGCGCAAAACTTGGCGCGTTGCCGCTCAGTCTGGAATCAGGCGCGCGCCATCCGTGGCGCGCGTGCGGCGCCCCCGGCCGGTCGCCAGCCGCCGCGCCGGCCGACCGAGGCCAGCCACGCGGCGCCCACGACGATGATCACGATGCTCTCGACCTGCGGCGCCGTCAAACCGGCGACCACCTCGGAGTTTCGGCGAATGAACTCGACCAGCAGCCGCTCGATTCCGGAGAGCACGAGGTAGAAGGCAAAGATCACACCCGGCCGGAAGGCGTCGCGCTGACGCCACAGCCACCACGCGACAAAGCCCATCGCCAGCGTCTCGTAGATCGGCGTCGGGTGGACGCGTAGCGCCGTCGGAACGGTGCCGTGCGGATAGGCCATCGCCCACGGCAGGCTCGAGGCGATCCCGTAGTCGCCGTCGCCCGACACCTGACAGCCGATCCGCCCGATCGCATAGCCGAGCGCAAGCGGCGCCGCCGCCAGGTCGAGCAGCTCGAGGCCGAGCCAGCGCCGCCACGCCGCCCAGGCGAAAACGGCCAGCGCGCCTCCGATCGCACCGCCGTACCAGACCAGGCCCGTGCCCGAGAAGAGGTTGCCGATCAGGTCGTGCTTGACCTCGTCGTAGTGCTGCGCGAGGAAGTACAGCCGCGAGCCGACGACACCGCCCGCGAGCGCGGCGAACGCCATCTCGTAGGCCCAGTCGACCGGTTTGCCCAGCTCGCGCATACGCCGGGCGATCACGGCTCCGGCGGCGAGGAACGCGAGCGCGAACATCAGGCCGAACGTCTTCAGCGAGATGCCCAGGACGTTGATCGTGGGCTGCACTGGTAAGACCCTATGGCACGAACCGCGACCAGAAGCGCACGTACTCGCGCTCGTGCCCGATGCCCGCCTCGAGTGCCAGCCGCGGTCCCGGCGGACCCTCGCCTGCTGCGAGCGTGTTCTGGGCCCGCTCGTATTCGGCGAGCTTGCCGGAGTGGAGCTCGAGCTGGGCCGCGGCGACCGTCGCCGGGTCTGCGCCGAGGAAGAGCTTGAGCAGCCCGACATCGCGCAATTGTGTGAACTCGCTCGTCGGCTCGGCCACCCAGGCGGCCAGCGCCCGGCGTCCCTGATCGGTCAGCGAGTAGTGCTTGCGGCGCCTACCGCCGCGCTCGCGCCGCTCGCTGAGATAGCCGGCCTTCGTCAGGCGTTCGGGCTCCGAGTAGAGCTGCGCGTGCTGGAGCGACCAGAGGTTCCCTACGCCGCCGGCGACCATCTGCTTGAGGTCGTAGGGCGTGGCCTCGCCGACCACGTCGAGCAGCCCGAGCACGATGTAGGACGTCGGCGTGAGCTTGATCGCTTGCATTAGTCTATTGTGGATGGTATAACCTGCTCCGTCATTACCAGACCATTATACAAGGAGGCAAGGCGATGCAAGCGACCACGACCGTAGGGACCGACAACCGGCTCGGGTTCACGAGCCAAGACGCCGAGGTGGTCGTCGACCGCCTGCCGATCGAGGGTGCGCTGCCCTCCTGGCTCGCCGGCTCGCTGCTGCGCACGGGGCCGTCGAAGTTCGAGGTCGCGGGGCGTTCGCTGAACCACTGGTTCGACGGGCTGGCGATGCTCCACCGCTTCAGCTTCGCCGACGGCGAGGCCTCGTACGCCAGCCGCTTCCTGCGCAGCCGCGCCTACAACGACGCCGAGCGGCAGGGCAAGATCACGATGTCGGAGTTCGCCACCGACCCCTGCCGCTCGATCTTCAAGCGGATCGCGACCAGCCTCACTCCCCCGACGCCTTCCGACAACGCCAACGTCAACGTCGCGCGCCTCGGCGACCAGTTCCTCGCACTGACCGAGACGCCACTGCCGGTGGTGTTCGACCCCCAGACGCTCGCGACCGCCGGCGTCGGCGACCCGGCGCCGGGCCAGCACGCGACCGCCCATCCCCACCACGATCCCGACAGCGGCGAGCTGATCGCCTACGCGACCCACTTCGGCCCGCGCTCGAGCTACCAACTCTACGCGCGCGATGGCGGCGGACGCGAGCGCAGGATCGCGAAGATCCCGGTCAGCCGCCCCGGCTACATGCACAGCTTCGCGCTCACGCCGCGCTACATCGCGCTGGTGGAGTTCCCCTTCGTCGTCAACCCGCTGGCGCTCGCGCTCAGCGGACGGCCGTTCATCGAGAACTACCGCTGGCAGCCGGAGCGCGGCACGCGCGTGCTCGTGATCGACCGCGCCGACGGCAGCCTCCAGGGAACCTACGAGGCCGAGCCCTGCTTCATCTTCCACCACGTCAACGCATTCGAGCGCGAGCGTGAGTTGGTGCTCGACTTCTGCGCTTACGAGGATCCCGAGATAGTGCGCGCGCTCTACCTCGAGCGCGTCCGCAGCCCCTCCCCCGCGATTCCCGAGCCGCAGCTGCGCCGCTGGCGGATCGACCTCGACGGCGGCGGCGTGCAGTCGGAGGCGCTCGCCGACGAAACGCTCGAGTTGCCGCGGATCGACTACCGGCGGCGCAACGGACGGCCCTACAACTACGTCTACGGGGCCGGCGTGCAGGCGGCCGGCTCAGGCGGGTTCTTCGACCAGATCGTCAAGCTCGACGTCGAGCGCGGCGATGCAAGGACCTGGGCGGAGACGGGCTGCTACCCCGGCGAGCCGGTCTTCGTCCCGACTCCCGGCGGTACGGCTGAGGATGACGGCGTGCTGCTGTCGGTCGTGCTCGACGGCTCGCGCGGCGGCTCCTTCCTGCTCGTGCTCGACGCGGGTAGCCTCGAGGAGATCGCCCGAGCGCACGTGCCGCACCACATCCCGTTCGGTTTCCACGGCCAGTACTTCCGCGATTGAGAAAGCGGTTAGGCGCTCTGGCATGATGCCTGGCGATGGCCAATCCAAAGTCATTCGGCCGCGACACCGGCCTGCAGCTGCGCATGACGCTGACGATGTTCCTGCTCGGCGCGGTCTACGCGGTGCTGATCGGCGCGCTGCTCGCGTCCGGCGTCAACGGCGTGCTCGTCGGCGGGATCGCGGTCGTGCTGCTGTTCTTTCAGTTCTTCGCCTCGGACTCGCTCGCCCTGCGAGCGATGGGAGCGCGCGAGGTCTCCCCGCAGGAGGCGCCCGACCTGCACGCGATGATCGAGCGCCTCTGCATCGAAGCCGACCTGCCCAAGCCGCGCGTGGCGATCGCCGAGACCTCGATGCCGAACGCGTTCGCGATGGGTCGCTCGCCGCGCAAGGCGACCGTTTGCGCGACCACCGGGATCCTCGAGCTGCTCAGCCCGCAGGAGCTCGAGGGCGTGCTCGCACACGAGCTCACCCATGTCATCAACCGCGACGTGCTCGTGATGACGATCGCCTCCTTCTTCGCCACGATCGCCGCCTACATCGTCCAGTTCGGGTTCTTCTTCGGCGGCGGTGGCGACGATGACGAGGATTCGAGCTTCTTCCTCGTGATCATCGTCTCGATTTTCGTCTATGTGATCTCGTTCATCCTGATCCAGGCGCTCTCCCGCTATCGCGAGTTCGCGGCGGACCGCGGCTCGGCGATCATCACGGGGCGTCCGAGCGCGCTGGCGTCCGCTCTGCTGAAGATTTCCGGTGGGATGGACCGCGTGCCCCAGCAGGACCTGCGCACCGCCGAAGGCCTTTCCGCCTTCTACATCTTCCCGCCGGGCGCGAAGAAGTCGATCATGGGCCTCTTCTCCACGCACCCGCCGCTCGAGAAGCGGCTCGCAGCGCTGCAGCGTTTCGAGGCGCAGCTTCAGGGCCAGGGCTGACCAACTCGTAGCGAGTGGGCCTGTTCGACGTCATCACGGGCAAGCGCAAGCTGGCGAAGCCCGCGCCCGACCGTCTGTTCGCGATGTCGACCGCCTACGTGACGATGCAGACAGAGCTCGACCTCACGAGCCGTGGCGTGGCCGGGATCGTCTTCAAGGCGCTCGATACCGCCGACTTCTCGTCGATCGTGCGTGACATGGAGGAGGTGGTCAAGGCGACGGGGAAGGACGCGGGCGGCACCGTCGAGAGCAAGGACGACGAGTACGGCTATCGCTGGATGGTGCTGCGCGACCCCGAGTTCGACGACCTGGTCGTCGGCGTCAATGGCGTCAGTGAGGCGATCGAGGCCGGCGGCTACGGCGAACGTGTGCTCTGCGCGGTCTTCGCCTTCGAGGACTCCAAGGGCCACCCCGTTTACTGGATCTACAACTACAAGCGCGGCGCGTTCTATCCGTTCGTGCCGGCCGACGGCGAGCAGCAGCGCGACACACAGCGCGAACTCGTGCTCAAGGCGCAGATCGGCTCGGAGCTGCCACTCGAGCAGGAGCTCGAGCGCTGGTTTCCGCTCTGGGGCATCCCGATCTGACGCGGCCCACTCGGCGCCCGGCGACGATCGCTGGCGCGTCGCGCTGACGCGCGCTACGCTCGCCCGCACAGCTCTAACAAGCGGAGGAGGTCGTCATGGCCTGGAAGTCGAGCCTGCTGGTCGTCGCGAACGTCACCGCCGACTCCGACGAGCTCCTGAGCGCGCTGAGCGCACGCGCCGAGCGAGGTCCCGCGTCGTTCACGCTGGTCGTCCCGGCGACCGGTGGGCAGCGCGAGGCGGCGGCCGCCCGCCTCGACGCCGCGCTCGAGCGAATGCGCGCCGCGGGGCTCGAGGTGAGCGGCGCGATCGGCTCAGCCGACCCGGTCGTCAGCGTTCGCGAGGCTTGGGACCCGCGCAAGTTCGACGAGATCGTAGTCTCGACGCTGACGGGACAGACCTCGAAGTGGCTTCAGATCGACCTCCCCCACCGCGTCGAACGGCTGACCGGCGCCCAGGTGACGCACGTCGTCGTCTCCGAGCCGAAGCCCGCGATCGAGACAGCGCCGGCGCGCGAACCGACGCGGCGCGGCCTGCTCTCACCCTTCAGCGCGCTCGGCTGGGGACGTTCGCGCCGCCGCTAACGCGGTCGCGTGACCGCTTCGCGGCTTCGCCGCTTCGCTCTGGGCCGGGCACCGCCGGCGAAGCCGGTGGTCGTGCACCGCCGGCGAAGCCGGTGGTCGTGCTCCGCTCGCGGGGTACGGGATGACGCTTCGCTCCGCCGGTCGGGCAGTTAGAGATGACAGCCGTCATTCCAGCGGCAGACCGCCGGTCCGCCGTGCTCGTGGCCGAGCACCGACAGGGTCGCCGTGTCGAGCACGAGCAGCCGACCGGCGGTGCCGTCGAGGTCTAGGAAACGCGCCGCCAGCACGCGTGAGATGTGACCGTGCGCGAACACGACGGCCGCACCCTCGGCCCGGCGTAGGCGTTCGAGCACGCGGTCGGCGCGTGCGGCCACCTGTGCTGTGTTCTCGCCGCCGGGGCAGCCATCGCGCCAGAGGTCCCAGTCCGGGCGAGACTCGCGGATCTCTTTCGTAGTCACGCCCTCGTACTCGCCGTATTGGTACTCGACCAGGTCGGGGTCGATCTCGAGCCCCGTGCCGAGGCCGGCCAGCTCCGCCGTCCGCCGAGCCCGCAGCGCCGGGCTCGACAGCACGAGCGCAAAGGTCTGTTCTGACAGCGGCGCGGCCAGCGCTCGCGCCTGGCGCTCCCCGTTCGCCGTCAGGTCGAGATCGGTGCGACTGGTGTGCTGGCGCGACAGCGTCCACTCGGTCTCGCCGTGGCGGGCGATCCAGATTTCGTGCTCGTCGCCGCCCATTCCGGCTGCCACAGCGCCCGGGTGCGGCCTAATGCGGCAGGAGGCCCTCGCCGCTGAACTCCTCGGCGGCCTCGGCGAGCGTCGTGTCGGGCGGCGGCAGGATCAACTCAGAGACGCCCAGATGGTCGTCGCCGACGGGGATGCCCGCCGAGCGGACGAACCCCAGCAACTCGTCGAAATGCTTTTGAAACTCCGCCTCGTCCCCCGCCTCGACCGCCTTGATCGTCTCGAGGTCGAGCTGCTCGAAACGCTCCCTGTCCTGCTCCCCAAGCTCGTACTGGCCCTCGGTGGCGATGCGGACGATCACGCTCCCGGCTCCTTGGCGCCGGACTCGATCTGCGCGGCGCCCTTGCCGGCGCCGACCTCGCTCTTCATCTTCGCCAGCTCGTCGTCGACTTCGCTCTTGGTGGTCAGCTCGGACAGCTGGCGGTCGATGTCATCGGTCCCGGGTCCGAGTTGGGTGATGTCATCGAACGTGCCCGCGGCCTGCAGCTCGTCGACCGCCTGCGCGCGCGCCCGCATGTTCTCGGTCTTGTCCATCGCGCGCTGCATCGCCAGGCCCACGTCGGCCATCTCCTCGCCGACGCCGGACGCCGCCTCGCCAATGCGCACCTGCGCCTCGGCGGCCGAGTACTGCGCCTTGATGACCTCCTTCTTCGAGCGGAATTGCTCGATCTTGGTGCGCATCTGCGCTTCCTTGTCGACCAGCGATTGCTGCTGGCCCTCGAGCTCGTGCACCTGCTGGTCGAGCCCCTGCAGCTCGTTCTGGGCGGCCTGCTTGCGCTCGAGCGCCGTGCGTGCGAGCTCCTCGTTGCCCTGAGAGAGCGCCTGACGCGCCTGGGTGTCGAGCTTCACCACGGACTGCTGAAGCTTCTCCTCCTGCAGTTGCAGCCGTTTCTTCGCGGTGACAACGTCGGCGATCCCCTTCTTGACGTTCTGGAGCAGCTCCATCTGCTTCTGGTAGCTGTACTCCAGCGTTTCGCCGGGATCCTCGGCGCGATCGAGCAGCTTGGAGATCTTCGCCTTGATTACGGTGGACATGCGCCCGGAAAGGCCGGCCATTCTTTCGCTCCTTGGGTCTACTGCAGGGCGGTCAAGGGTACTGGCTCAGGGTCGGGCGACGATAACGGCCTTGCCCGTAATGCGGCGCGCCTCGATGTCGCGGAGCGCCTGCGCGCCGTCCGCCAGCTCATAGCGCCCGCCGATCAACGGGTCGATCTCGCCGCGTTCGAACAGCTCGCAAATCGCCGTAGCGCCGTCCTGCGCGAGCGCAGGGTCGATCGGCAGGAAGCCTCCCCAGTTCACACCGACGACATCGAGGTGCTTGAGCAGCAGGCGGTTCACTGCAAGCTGGGGGATCTCCCCGTCCGCGAAGCCGACCACGAGCAGCCTGCCCTCGGGAGCCATGCAGCGCAGGCTGTCGCTGAAGCGCTGTCCGCCAACCGGATCGAAGACGACATCGGCGCCGCGGCCAGCGGTCAGTTCGCGCACCTGCGCCACCCAGTCCCCGCCGGCGTCGAGCGCCTCGCCGGCCCCGAGCTCGAGCGCGACCGTCTGCTTGCGCTCGCCCGACGCGACGGCGATCGTGCGCGCGCCCAGCGCGTTGCCGATCTGCAGGGCAGCGCTGCCGACACCACCCGCCGCCCCGTGCACGAGCAGCACTTCCCCGGCGCTCAGGCGCCCACGCCGAACGAGCCCTAGATGCGCGGTGCGGTAGTTGACCGAGATCGCGGCCCCCTGCTCGAAGCTCATCGAGTCAGGCAGCCGGAAACTGCCCTCTACCGGCGCGAGCGCGACCTCCGCGAAGCCGCCGCCCAGCGCCGTCGACGCGACCCGCTCGCCGGGCTCAAAGCCGCTGCCGGGCGGCGCCCAGCGAACCGTGCCCGCGAACTCGATCCCAGGGACGAACGGCGGCTCGGGCCGAATCTGGTACCGGCCGCGGCTGAGCAGCACGTCGACGAACCCAGCCCCGGCGGCATGGACATCCACCGTGATCAGGTCCTCGTGCGGCTCGGGCTCGAGCATCTCGGCCAGCTCGAGCGCATCGGGACCGTCGAGCGAGGTCAGCGTCAGCGCGCGCACTCGCCCACCAGCCTAGTCGCCGAGGCGCGGCGATCTGGTCTGACTAGAGGCCGTAGGGGTGGCGTGCGACGTACCCGGCCGGCGAGCGGGGGTAGGAGCGCCAGCGAGGACCGGACGACGAAGCGTCACGCTGCGGGCGGCGCGCTTGGCGCGTGCCATTGGCATGCCGGCGGACGCGCGCGACACGGGCGCCCTTCTTCGCGCCGTTGGAGGGGGCCGGGGTGTTCGGCGCGCCGTCGCGGCTGCCCTCGGCGCTCGTATCGAGTCGCAATCCGGCGATGATCACGTACGCGTGGCCGGGGTTCGTGTAGACGGTGATCCATTGGCCGGAGCCATCGGTGCCCCACTGCGCGAAGTCGCTCGAGTCGAGCGGCGAGTCGACCAGGCCCCCGCCGTGAAGCGCGTAGGAGACTGTTCCCGAGCAGTCATAGCCCGTGTCCTTGAAGGATCCGTGGCCGCCGCCGTAGCGGTACGGGCGGGTTTGGATCTGGTTGCCTGACCAGATCGCCTGCTGGACCGGCAGCGGCGCGTCCTGCGGCGCGGCGGCTACTCCGTTTACCAGCTGCGCGACGCTGCCTGGAACCGTCGGCCCCGAGGTCGGCGCGTCAGCGGGGGGTTTGGGCGCCTGCTGCGGGCCGGCGGTCGCGCCGCCGCTGGCGGGAGCGTCGCCGGTTCCGGTCGCAGCGTCCGCGAATGCGACCGGACCGCAAAGCAGCCCCGTCACGACGCATACGCAGATTCCCACAGGCGACCGCACCAGCTTTCAACCCCTTTCGTTGGCCTGCGGGGTTAGCTGACGGGCTGGCGCGGAAAGAGCCGGCGCCTCTCACGGAACACCGTGGGACTCGCCCCAACAACATTTGGTTCCCCCGCTCCCCGGTTCCATCGGGGATTCGGCGTGCGCGGAATATAGTCAGGTTCCCGGCGGAAGCTGGCTCCCCTTCCATCCTGCGTGATTACGTATCCCGCAATTTGCGGGAATACCGGGAGGGAGCGCGCCGCCCGATCAGGCGGTGGCCGCCGTGGCGGCCACGGAGGGGGCGCCGTTGCGCCGAGCGGACTCCGCGGGCGCAGTCGCCTGTTCGTCGCGCAGCCGACGTCGCTCCGCGGTTTGCAGGCGCGCGATCACGAGTCGCTG